>NZ_JBFBJJ010000004.1:0-273173 GCF_040686055.1 Microbacterium sp. NPDC086615 | reverse complement strand
GGGGGGGAGCGTGCGGGCGCCCCCCGCCCCGCCGGCACCGTTCGCGGCACCAACACACGCCGTAACGGCCGCCCCGATTACGGCGTGTCTTGGACACTCAACGGGGGCTGCTCGGGCCCGGGGTGCGGGCGCGGAGACGACGAAGGGGGCGGATGCCATGGCATCCGCCCCCTCGCGTGTCCGGGCTCAGTAGTGGACCGAGACCTCGGTGCCGCGGTACGCCCAGTCGTAGAGCTCCTTCGCGGCGGAGATCGTCATGTTGATGCAACCGTGGCTCATCGGCGTGCCGAAGTTGTTGTGCCAGTACGTGCCGTGGAAGCCCTCGTCACCGTTGAAGTACGAGACCCAGGGAACGTCCTTCGTGCAGTAGTCGTAGCCGGGGACGCAACCCATGTCCTGCATCGACGTCTTCCAGCCGATGCGGAACTCGCCGGTGTGGGTGGCGTGCTCGCTCGTGCCCGACGAGATCGACCAGGAGCGGTAGACCTGGCCGTTCTGCCAGAGCGTCGTGGTCTGCGTGCTGAGGTTGACGTCGATCCAGCGCTCGGTCTTCGTCGTCTCGAACGGCGTCTCGCTCACGGTCAGAGCGAATCGTCCATTGCCCTCGGCGAGCTGCGAGGCGAAGGCCGCGGCGATCCCCGCGGTGTCGCCGAGCGCGCGCCCGGTCTGGCCCTCGGTGTTCGTGTGGATGACCTCGCCACCCTTGTCCACGATCACGTCCGCGTTCACCGCGCCGCGGTTGACGGCCGCGGGGAGGCCCGCGACGGCCTGCTGGATCGCCGCTTCGTCGGCGGAGATCGCGAAGTCACCCTTGCCGTCGGGCGTGATCGTGAGCCACGATGCGGCGGTGGCCCGGTCGATGGGGACCGTGCGCTCGTCGCCGACGTAGAACCCGGCGTTGTCGAGGATGCCGTTCAGCTGCGCGACGGCCGCGTCGGCCTCTTCGGTGGTGACCGGGGCCTCGACCGGGACGACGCCCGCCTGCGCGGTGGTGCTGACCGTTCCGGCGTCGAAGGCGCTCTGGAGGGCGGCGGTGACCGCGGCCGGGTCGATGCCCTCACCGGGCTGCGCGGGAGTGGAGACGTAGGACTGCGATCCGGCGTCGAACGCGACGGTGGCGTCGACCGGGGCCTTGTAAGTGTCGGGTGCGAGGTCGCGCAGCGCCGCTGCCGCCTTGGCGGGGTCGACGTTGATCGAGACGCCCGTGCCCGCGGGGAACCACGACGAAGGCTTCCACATCGGGTTTTCGGCGAACGCCTTGTCTGCGATGGCCTGGGCGTCGACCGTGGCACCGAGCTCGGCACCCGTGACGGTGACGGAGCCCGCCGGGCTCTCGACCGCGACGGTCGTCTGCGAGAGGCGGTCGGAGATGGCCTGGGCCGCAGCTCCCGCCGTGAGGCCGCCGATCTGCACGCCCGCGACGGAGGCTCCGGGGGCGATGAGCACGAAAGAGGCCGCCAGCAGCGCGACGGCCGTCGCGCCGGCCGGGATGCCGATCCACAGGCCCGATCGGTTCTTGCGCTTCTTCGGCTCGGGCGGTGCCCACGCGTACGTCGCGCCGTCGGTGCTGTTCGCGCCGTCGGTCATAAGTCAAACCCCCCGATAGTCAGTCTTCTCATGGTAAAGGCGAGTGTTGCGTGTGCGCCGTGAGCTTTATCACGGTCTTATCACGTCGCGGGGCGACGCAGTTCGGGGGCTCGCGGCAGCGTCCACCGGACGGGTGTCAGGCGGCGAAGACTTTGCCCGGATTCAGGATGCCGAGGGGGTCGAACACCCGAGCGATCTCGCGCTGCAGCTGCCACTGATCGTCCCCGAGCTCGTCGGCGAGCCAGCGGCGCTTGAGCACGCCGATCCCGTGCTCGCCGGTGAGCGTTCCACCGAGCTCCAGCGCCGCGCGGAACACCTCTTCGGCCGCCTCCCACACGATCGGGGGCACGTCGGGGCCGTCGAAGACGAAGTTCGGGTGCAGGTTGCCGTCGCCGGAGTGCGCGACGGTCGGGATGACGAGGCCGTACTTCTGCTCGATCCGCGCGATCTCGTCGAACATCGCGGGCAGCGCGCTGCGCGGCACCGACACGTCTTCGATGAGGGTGGTCCCGAGAGACTCCATGGCGGCGTGCATCGATCGGCGCACGGCGAGAAGCTCCTCGCCCTCGGCATCGTCGGCCGCGACGGAGACCGTCCCGCCGACCGAGGTCAGGACCTCGGCGATCGTGCGCGCCTCAGCCGCGGCGACCGGACCGTCGGTCTGGATCGTCAGCTGGGCAGCTCCCGGCGGCGGCTCGGGCAGCGACAGCAGGCGGTGCACGGCCGCGAGGCACCTGGCATCCATCAGCTCCATGATCGCGGGCTGGACTCCGGATGCCGTCACCGCGGCGGAGGCCACAGCGGCGGCGCGCACCCCGTCGAACAGGGCGGTGAGGGTGACGCGCTCGCCCTCGACGAGACGTCGGAGCTTGAGAGTCGCGCCCACCACCACGCCGAGGGTGCCCTCGGAGCCGATCACGAGAGAGGTGAGGTCGAGGCCCGTGACGCCCTTCACGCTGCGGTGGCCGAGGTGCATCAGTCGACCGTCGGCGAGCACGAGGTCGACGCCGAGCACCGCGTCGCGCACGACGCCGTACTTCGCGCAGAGCAGGCCGCCGGCACCGGTGGCGATGTTGCCACCGACCGTCGAGATGGCCCGGCTCGCGGGGTCGGGAGCCCACCACACCTCGTGCGACTCGAGAAGGGCGTTGAGCTCGGCGTTGACGATGCCCGGCTCGACCACCGCGAGGAGGTCGTCGGGGCGCACCTCGAGGAGACGGTCCATGCCGCGCAGCGAGAGGGCGATCTCACCGCCCCCGGTGTTCGCTCCGCCCGCGAGGCCCGTCCCTGCACCGCGCGGCACCACGGGGGTCCGCGTCGCGGTCGCGATGCGCATGACCGCCTGCACGTCGGAGACGGATGCCGCGTGCACGACGGCCAGGGGCGTGCCGCCGGAGGCATGGCCCGACTTGTCGGCGCGGACGGCGGCCAGAGAGTCGGGGGAGGTGTCGACGCGGTCGCCGAGCTCGGCGCGGAGAAGCGCGAGCGTCGCGTCCGCCGCATCGCGCGCGGGAGTCGCCGCCGCGCCGTCGGCGCTCACGCCAGGCGCCGCCGGCCGTTCAGCGCGCCGAGGACCACGGCGACGATCGCGAAGCCGAGGCCGATCCACGCCTGGCCCATGCTCCACCACGCGACGGTGGCGGCGGCGTACACGAAGAGCTCGACGAGGGCGCGGACGAATGGGTGCACCGCGAGCACCGCGCGCGGTGACACGAACAGGGCCCAGACCAGGATCGCGAGGAGGGGGGCGCCGACCCCCGCGACGATGTTCCACGGCAGCGGCCACGCGGTGAAACCCCAGATCGCGAGGGTCACGAACGCGAAGATCCCGCAGAGCACGCTGCCGATCTCGATCGCGGTCGGACGCGGGCGCATGCCCGGAGCGAGCGGTGCCTGCGCGCGGACGTTGGGGGAGTCGGTCACCCCGCCATTTTACGCGGGCGCCGCGCCGCGGCATCCGGGATCGCTCACCGTCGAGCCGATCGCGGCGCAACCGGGGTCCCCGAGCGTGTCGAGGTCCTGAGAGTCCCGAGGTCCCTGAGCGTGTCGAGGTCCCTGAGCCCGTCGAGGTCCCTGAGCTTGTCGAAGGGACCGGACCCACGCGGACCCCGGTGGCTTCGACGAGCTCAGCCACCTCTCCTTCGGGCAGAACCTGCGGGGCCCCGGTGGCTTCGACGAGCTCAGCCATCTCTGCTTCACGCGGAACCTGTGGAGGAACAGTGGATGCCGGGACCCGTGGGGCGCGGTCGCCTTTACCCGCTAAAGTGGCACCGTCGCGACTGGCGTTGAGGTGGGACACCACCGGGGAGCGACCGCTTGACGGTATTCGACCGCACGCCTGGGTCGATGCGGTATCTCCGCGGACTCGCCGAGTCCGTGGCATCCGGAACCATCGTCAAGGAGATCGCATGACCGATCCGTATTTCAACGCCCCCCTCTCCGAGGTCGACCCCGAGATCGCCGAGGTGCTCGAGCGCGAGCTGAACCGTCAGCGCGGATTCCTCGAGATGATCGCGTCGGAGAACTTCGTTCCCGTCTCGGTGCTGCAGTCGCAGGGCTCGGTGCTGACCAACAAGTACGCCGAGGGCTACCCGGGTCGCCGCTACTACGGCGGCTGCGAAGAGGTCGACGTCGCCGAGTCGCTCGCGATCGAGCGGGCGAAGCAGCTGTTCGGCGCGGAGTTCGCGAACGTCCAGCCGCACTCGGGTGCCTCGGCGAACGCCGCCGTGCTGCACGCGATCGCGCGCCCCGGCGACACGCTGCTCGGCCTCGCCCTCGACCAGGGCGGCCACCTGACGCACGGCATGAAGATCAACTTCTCGGGCCGTCTCTACGACATCGTCGCCTACGGCGTCGACCCCGAGACCAGCGTCATCGACATGGACGAGGTGCGCCGCCTCGCCGTCGAGCACAAGCCGAAGGTCATCATCGCCGGCTGGTCGGCCTACCCGCGTCAGCTCGACTTCGCGGCCTTCCGCGCGATCGCCGACGAGGTGGGTGCGCTGCTGTGGGTCGACATGGCGCACTTCGCCGGTCTCGTCGCCGCGGGCGTTCACCCGAGCCCCATCCCGCACGCGCACGTCGTCTCGACCACCGTGCACAAGACGATCGGCGGCCCCCGTTCGGGCCTCATCCTCACCAACGACGAGGCGCTGGCGAAGAAGATCAACACCGCGGTCTTCCCCGGGCAGCAGGGCGGCCCGCTCATGCACGTGATCGCCGCGAAGGCGACCGCGTTCAAGCTCGCGATGACGCCGGAGTTCAAGGAGCGCCAGGAGCGCACCCTCCGCGGTGCGGCGATCCTCGCGGACCGTCTCACCCAGGACGACGTCAAGAACGCCGGCATCGCCGTGCGCTCGGGCGGCACCGACGTGCACCTCGTGCTCGTGGACCTCCGCGAGGCCGAGATCGACGGCAAGCAGGCCGAAGACCTGCTGCACGACATCCACATCACGGTCAACCGCAACGCGGTGCCGAACGACCCGCGTCCGCCGATGGTGACCTCGGGCCTGCGCATCGGCACCCCGGCGCTCGCGACCCGCGGCTTCGGCGATGCCGAGTTCACCGAGGTGGCCGACATCATCGCCCTCGCGCTGATCCCCGGTGCCGACGTCGAGGCCCTGCGCGCGCGTGTGGCGAAGCTGACCGACGCGTTCCCGCTGTACCCCGACCTGCAGCAGTGAGCCCCGCCGGGGCGGGGCCGTCGTCGCGGCGGTCCCGTCTCGGCATCCGGTGCTCGCGTCCTGCGGGTGGCCGCCAGGCCCACGCATAAACGCAATCCACGCGCGGAAACACGGGGACAGCGCGTTTACGTGAGTGGATGGCGTTTATGCGTCACGGAGGGCTCGGGATCGCGTCTCCTCGGGTCGAGGCGCGGCCATCGCCCGCCCCCGGGTGGCCCGCAACCCGTACCGCCCCGATCACCCACGCATAAACACGATTCGCGCACAGAAACACGCGCAGAGCGCGTTTATGTGAGCAGGAAGCGTTTATGCGTGGGCACACCCCGCACGACCCATCGACACCCAGGAAGAGGGATGCCATGACGGCGACGATTCTCGACGGTAAGGCCGCGTCGGCGGCGATCAAGGCGGAGCTCACCGAGCGCGTCGCCGCTCTGCGGGAGAAGGGGATCGTTCCGGGCATCGCGACGGTGCTCGTCGGAGCCGACCCCGCCTCGCAGCTGTACGTCGGCATGAAGCACAAGCAGTCCGAGGCCATCGGCATGAACTCGATCCAGGTCGAACTGCCCGCGGAGTCCACCCAGGAAGAGGTCGAGGCCGTCATCGACCGCCTCAACGCCGACCCCGCCTGCCACGGCTACATCGTGCAGCTGCCGTTGCCGAAGCACATCGACACCGATGCGATCCTCGAGCGCATCGATCCGGCCAAGGATGCCGACGGCCTCCACCCCACGAACCTCGGGCGCCTCGTGCTCAACGTCAACGCGCCGATCCTCACGCCCCTGCCGTGCACCCCACGCGGTGTGATCGAGCTGCTGCTGCGCAACGACTACGACCTGAAGGGCAAGGAGGTCGTGGTCGTCGGCCGCGGCGTCACGATCGGGCGTTCGATCGGCCTGCTGCTGACGCGTCGCGAGATCAACGCCACCGTGACGCTGACCCACACGGGTACGGCCGACCTCGCGAAGCACCTGCGCGAGGCCGACGTGATCGTCGCCGCCGCGGGCGTGAAGCACATCGTGCGCGCCGAAGACGTCAAGCCGGGCGCCGCGGTGCTCGACGTGGGCGTGACGCGCGAGACCGACCCCGAGACCGGGAAGTCCCGCGTCTACGGCGACGTGCACCCTGACGTGGCTGAGGTCGCGGGCTTCGTGTCGCCCAACCCGGGCGGCGTCGGACCCATGACGGTCGCCCTGCTGATGACGAACGTCGTCGAGGCCGCGGAGCGCGCCGCCGCGGTCTGACGGTGAACGGGGTGCGACCGCCGAGCGAACGGACGGAGCCTCGCGTGCAAGGGCTGGGCAGGATCCCTCTCCCCGTGGGATCGTATGTGCATGACTGAGTCCGTGCTGAACGACCTCCTCCGCCGCGTCACCGAGAGCGGCCTGCTCGACGACGCCCAGATCGACGAAGACAGCGTGATCGGTGTCGGACACCTGGATGCCGCGGGCGTCGAGGTGGAGGTCGACCTCGACCCCGAGATCGACGACGAGGACGAGCCCGACCTCGACGGCATCCTGTCCAACCTGAAGGACATCCTCTCGGTGACCGAGGACCGTTGGAGCGCGATCGTCGACGAGATCGCCACCGAGATCGAGGAGGCGGTAGACGACGACGAGCTGAGCGCGGACATCGACCTGCGCACCGACCTCGAGGCGATCGGCGTGGGCATCTTCGCCGACGCGATCATCGTCGTGTTCGCGGGGGAGACGGCATTCCCCGACGCGCTCGTGCACGTGCAGCTCACGCCCGAGCTCGAGGTCGAGGACATCGAGATCATCGGCGACGACGACGAGGACGACGAGGACTGAGACGCGACGAAGACTGAGGCGTGACGAAGGGGGCCGGACGGATCGTCCGGCCCCCTTCGCGTGTCCGGGCTCAGCGGGCGTCCCGCCTCCCGGCGAGGGCTCGTTCGGGCGTATGCGCCGCGGCGCGCGGGCCACACTCCTGAGAACGGGGCCTGGAGCGGGTTTCGATGGCCTGGCGCGTGCTGGCGAGTGCGAGAACTCAGGAGTTTGGCCCGTGGCTGGCGCGTGCCGGGCGCGGGCGGGTTGGCGCGGGGCGTGGGCGTGCGGCTCGGAGCCTTGGCCCGTGCTCGACCGAGGCCGGTCAGTAGCTGGCGCGAGGGATGGTGGCGGAGGGCGGGGCGGCGAACCGCTGCGCCAGGGCCTCGGAGGCGCGCGCGAGCAGGGCGACGTCGGCCCCGACCGCGACGAAGTCGGCTCCTGCGTCGAGGTACGCCTCGGCCACCGCGGGGTCGAACGCGTTCACGCCGACCGGGGTCCCGGCATCCTGTCCCGCGGCGAACACGGCGTGGACCGCGGCGACGACGTCGGGGTGCGACTGCTGACCGAGAAGACCCATGGATGCCGACAGGTCGGAGGGGCCGACGAAGATGGCATCCACTCCCTCGACGGCGGCGATCTCGGCCGCGGCGGCGACTCCGGCGGTGGTCTCGATCTGGACGGTGAGCGAGACGTGCTCGGCCGCGCCCGTGAGATAGCCGTCGACGCGGTTCCAGCGGGCGCTGCGGGCGAGGGCACTGCCGACCCCGCGGATGCCTGCCGGCGGGTACCGGGTCGCGGCGACGGCGGCGCGGGCCTCGTCCGCCGACGACACCATCGGCACGATGAGGTTCTGCGCGCCGAGGTCGAGCACCTGCTTGATCACGACCGGGTCGTTCCACGGCACGCGGACGACCGGGGTCACGGGGTACGCCGCGCTCACCTGCAGGAGCGTGAGCACGGTCTCGAGCGAGGTGGCCGAGTGCTCCATGTCGAGCAGCAGCCAGTCCAGCCCCGAGCCCGCGGCGATCTCCGCGGCGACGGCACTGCCCGAACACACCCACATCCCCGCGAGGGGACGATCGGATGCCGCGAGAGCCGCGCGGAAGGTCGGGTTCAGACGAAGCGGCACGAGATCGTTCCCATCGGTCCGTAGTCGCAGAGCACGTCGTCGCCCCGCGACACCCACATCGGGCGCGTGAACGATCCTGCCAGGATGATCTCGCCCGCCTCCAGGCGCGCGCCGTGCTGGTGGAACTTGTTCGCCAGCCACGCGACACCGGTTGCGGGGTGGCCGAGGACGCCCGCGGCGACCCCGGTCTCTTCGATCTCGCCGTTGCGGCTGAGCACGCCCGGCACCCACCGCAGGTCGATCTCGTCGGGGCGCTTGCGGACGTCGCCCAGCACCATGGCGCCGTAGGCGGCGTTGTCGCTGATCGTGTCGACGATCGTGCGGCCTTCGAGCTCGATGTGGGAGTTCAGCACCTCGAGCGCGGGGACGGCGTAATCGATCGCGGCCAGGGCGTCGTCGAGCGTGCAGTCGGGGCCCTCGAGCGGTTCCTTGAGCACGAAGGCGAGCTCCACCTCGATGCGCACGTTCGAGAAGTGGTCGACCGGGATCTCGTCGCCCGAGCGGTAGACGGTGTCGTCGAACATCACGCCGTAGTCGGGCTCGGTGATCCCCGTCGCCTGCTGCATGGCCTTGGAGGTCAGCCCGATCTTGCGCCCCACCAGCGTTCGCCCCGCGGCGAGCTGCGTGTCGCGCCAGCGGCCCTGGATGCGGTACGAGTCGTCGACCGTGGCATCCGGGAATCTCGCCGTGATGCGCGGGATCACCGAATGGGTGCGGTCGGCCTCGGCGAGCTCGGCCGCGATGGCGTCGAGCTGTGCGTCGGTGAGCATGGTGTCCTTCCTGGAGGTCGGTGGAACCGGGCGTGTCCCCCTTTGTGCAGGTTTCCGTGGTGATTTCGGCACGAAGTGGGACATGGGTCGAGGGGGTGGGGGGAGGTGCGCGCTGCGTGTCCCACTTCGTGCAGGTTCTGGAGGTGGTTCCTGCACAAAGTGGGACATGCCTGGACGCTGCGGGGGAGGCGGGTCAGAGCTGGTTGCCGAGCTTGAACTCGGATCCGGATGCCTCGTCCTCGGGCGGGCGGGTGTAGCTGAAGCCGTCGGCGCCGATCGTCACCGCCATCTCGCTCGAGTGCTCGCGGGCGCGCACCGGTTGGGGATTGCCGTCGAGATCGAGCACGAGCGAGCCGTCGGTGTACCAGGACGGCACGACGGGGTTGCCCCACCAGTCGCGGCGCTGGTTGTCGTGCACGTCCCAGGTGATGACGGGGTTGTCGGGATCGCCGGTGTAGTAGTCCTGCGTGTACACCTCGACGCGATGCCCGTCGGGGTCGCGCAGGTAGAGGTAGAACGCGTTCGAGACGCCGTGGCGGCCGGGGCCGCGCTCGATGGCATCCGAACGGCGGAGGGCACCGAGCTTGTCGCAGATCGCCAGGATGTTGTGCTTCTCGTGCGTCGCGAAGCACACGTGATGCATGCGCGGGCCGTCGCCGCCGGTCATCGCGGTGTCGTGCACGGTGGGCTTGCGGCGCATCCAGGCGGCGTACACCGTGCCCTCTTCGTCTTGGATGTCCTCGGTCACGCGGAAGCCCAGCGCCTGCATGAAGTTCACCGCGCGGGGGACGTCGGGCGTGATCTGGTTGAAGTGGTCGAGGCGCACGAGCTCGCCGGGGGAGTGCAGGTCGTAGCGCCACGAGAGGCGCTCCTGGTGCTCGGTGTCGAAGAAGAACTCGTACGGGAAGCCGAGCGGGTCTACGACGCGGACGGAGTCACCGATGCCCTTCGTGAACCCGTTCGGCGCGCGGCGCACGTCGCAGCCGAGCTCCTCGTAGAACGCGACCGCCTTGTCGAGGTCGTCGGCGGAGCGCACGCGGTACGAGAACGCGGCCACGGCGGCGACGGGGCCTTTGCGCAGGACGAGGTTGTGGTGGATGAACTCCTCGGTCGAGCGGAGGTAGATCGCCTCGCCGTCCTCCTCGGTGACGTGCAGCCCGAGGATGTCGACGTAGAAGACACGGGATGCGGCGAGGTCGGTGACCACGAGCTCCATGTACGCGCAGCGGAGGATGTCGGGCGCGGGGGCCGTCGGGGTGGGGATGGGGTCGTCCGAGACGATGGGGGCTTCCTGGGTCACCCAGAAGCCGGAGGAGGTCTTCTCTTCTTCGGTGTGCTTTGCCATGGGGTCGCGTCCTTGCGTGGGGTGTTCTGCGGGTCGGGGGTGGCTTCGACGGGCTCAGCCATCGGTGGTCGGGCTCAGCCACCGGTTTCGGTGGAGATCCCTGAGCCTGTCGAAGGGACCGGTCGTTCTGCGGGTCGGCGGTGGCTTCGACAAGCTCAGCCACCGACCACCGGCCGCCGGGCTCAGTGCGCCGACGCCTTGCCGAACGTCGGGTTGTGGGCGGGACCGAGCGTGATGTGCACGGCCTGCTGGTCGGTGTAGAAGTCGATCGAGCGGTAGCCGCCCTCGTGGCCGAGACCCGAGGCCTTCACCCCGCCGAAGGGGGTGCGGAGGTCGCGGACGTTGTTGGAGTTCAGCCACACCATGCCGGCCTCGACGTTCTGCGCGAACAGGTGCGCGCGCTTGAGGTCGTTCGTCCACACATAGGCGGCGAGACCGTACTTCGTGTTATTCGCGAGGGCCAGAGCCTCTTCGTCGGTGTCGAAGGGCGTGATCGCGACGACCGGGCCGAAGATCTCCTCCTGGAAGATCCGCGCGTCGGGAGCGACGTCGGCGAACACCGTGGGGCGGACGAAGTTGCCCTCGGGGAACTCGTCCGGGCGGCCGCCGCCGGCGACCAGGCGCCCCTCGGTCTTGCCGAGCTCGACGTACGACATGACCTTCGCGTAGTGCTCGGGGTGCACGAGTGCACCGACCTCGGTCGCGGGGTCGTCGGGGTAGCCGACCTTCACGCGGTCCGCCTGCGCCGCGTAGCGCTCGACGAACGCGTCGTAGACCTCGCGCTGGACGAGGATGCGGCTGCCCGCAGTGCATCGCTCGCCGTTGAGCGAGAACACCCCGAAGATGGTCGCGTCGATCGCGGCATCCAGATCGGCGTCCGCGAACACGATCGCGGGGCTCTTGCCGCCGAGCTCCATCGACAGGCCTTTCAGGAACGGCGCCGAGTTCGCGAAGATCAGCGACCCGGTGCTGCTCTCGCCGGTGAACGAGATGAGCGGCACCTCGGGGTGCTTCACGAGCGCGTCGCCGGCGTCTTCGCCGAGGCCGTTGACGAGGTTGAACACGCCCTCGGGCAGGCCCGCCTCCTCGAAGATGCCGGCCCACAGGGATGCCGACAGCGGCGTGAACTCCGCGGGCTTGAGCACCACGGTGTTGCCGGTGGCGAGCGCGGGTCCCAGCTTCCACGACTCGAGCATGAAGGGCGTGTTCCACGGCGTGATGAGGCCGGCGACGCCGATCGGCTTGCGGTTGACGTAGTTGAGCTGGCGACCGGGCACCTTGAAGGCGTCATCGGTCTGGGCGACGATCAGGTCGGCGAAGAAGCGGAAGTTCTCGGCCGCGCGGCGGGCCTGGCCGAGTGCCTGCGTGATCGGCAGGCCCGAGTCGAACGACTCGAGCTCGGCGAGGCGCTCGTCGCGCGACTCGACGATGTCGGCGATGCGGTGCAGCACCCGCGAGCGTTCGCGCGGGAGCATGCGCGGCCACGGACCCTCGGTGAACGCCTTTCGCGCGGCGGCGACGGCGAGGTCGATGTCGGCCTTTTTGCCCGCGGCGGCGCGCAGATACGTCTGGTTCGTCACCGGGTCGAGCACGTCGAATATGTCACCGTCGACCGAGTCGACGAAGGAACCACCGATGTAGTGCTGGATGCGCTCGGGCAGGTCGGCGGGAATACGGCGGGTCATACGAACTCCTTCTTTGGAGGGGCGGATGCCGATGGCATCCGGAATCAGAAAGCGGGCAGGCCGAGCACCTGATCGGGGTGCTCGTGGATCATGTAGGCGTCGAGCGTGGCCGAGCGGTGACGCCGAGCGGTCTTCTCGATCTCGGCGAGCGGGGCGCCGGTCTCGATGAGCACGAGGATGTTGTCGTGCTCGCGCACCGACTCGGCGGCGCGGCCCGGCACGAAGCTGAAGGTCGAGTCGCGGAGGTGCCCGAGGCGGGCCCACTCGGCTTGGACGAGTTCGAGCATGCGCGGATTCGCGCACTTGGCGAAGAGAATCGCGTGGAACTCCTGGTTCAGCGCGGTGAAGGCGCGGGGGTCGAAGTGCTCGAGCGTCTCGACCATCAGCTCGTTCACCTGGCGGGCGCGGCGCACGTCGTCGGTCGTGAGCGCACGCGCCGACAGCGCGGTCGCCGCCCCCTCCAGGATGCTGAGCGACTGCATGCTGAAGCGGTAGGCGGTGTCGTCGACCATCGACACCCGCGCGCCCACGTTGCGCTCGAACATCACCAGGCCCTCGGCCTCGAGCTGACGGATCGCCTCGCGCACCGGCACGACGCTCATGTCGAGTTCTCCGGCGATCGAGCCGAGCACGAGGCGATAGCCGGGGGTGAAGTCTTGCGACGCGATGCGGTCTTTGATCCAGTGGTATGCCTGCTGCGACTTGCTTCTGCTCGCCGTCACGTCCGTCATCGGGTGACCTCGCTCTCGTAGCGGGCGCGCCACTCGGCATTCATGGGGAACAGGCCCTCGATCGGGTGACCGGATGCCACCTGCTCGGCGATCCAGGCGTCTTCGGCCTCTTGAGCGAGGGCCGCGTCGACGACCTCCTCGGCCAGGGCCGGCGGGAGCACGATCACGCCGTCGCCGTCGCCGACGAGGATGTCGCCGGGCTCGACGGTCGTGCCGCCGCAGCCGATCGCGACGTCGGTCTCCCACGGCACGTGCCGGCGGCCGAGGACGGCGGGATGGGGACCGGCGGTGAACACCGGGATGCCCACCGCGGCGACGGCCTCGGCATCGCGGACTCCGCCGTCGGTGACGATGGCGGCGGCCCCTCGGGCGTGGGCGCGGATCGCGAGGATGTCGCCGAGGGTTCCGGAGCCGGTCTCGCCGCGGGCCTCGATCACGATGACCTCGCCCTTCTCGACCGCGTCGAAGGCGCGCTTCTGGGCGTTCTGCCCGCCGCCGTGGGAGGCGAAGAGGTCTTCGCGGTGGGGGAGGAAGCGGAGCGTGCGGGCCGTGCCGACGAAGCGGCTACCGGGGGTGAGGGCGTGCACGCCGTCGATGGTGACGTCGTTCAGGCCGCGCTTGCGCAGCTGTCCGCTGAGCGCGGCGACGGGGACGCGCTCGAGCTTCGCGCGGAGCTCCGGGGTGAGGGTGGGAGCGGGCGGGGTCAGCCCCGCGGCCTCGGCGGAGCCCCACGCCTCGGTGCGCTGGGTGTCGTCCACCGTGGGGAGAGAGCCGACCGCGGCATCGAAGGCGCGGTCGCCCTGGACCACCGTGGTGCGGAGCGGGCCGGTCGAGTGGATGCCGGCATCCACCTGCACCTCCACCACGTCGCCGGGCACGACGACCGAGGACCCCGCGGGGGTGCCGGTGAGGATGACGTCTCCGGTCTCGAGGGTGAAGTGCTGTGAGAGGTCGGCGACGATCTGCGCGAGCGGGAAGATGAGCCCGGCTGTGGTGTCGTCCTGCACGATCTCGCCGTTCATCCAGGTGCGCAGCCGGAGGGCGGCGGGGTCGACGTCGCGGGCGTCGATGAGCTCGGGGCCCACGGGCGTGTAGCCGTCGCCGCCCTTGGAGCGGACGTTCGAGCCTTTGTCGTTCGCGCGGAGGTCGTACAGGCCGAAGTCGTTGGCGGCGGTGACGGATGCCACGTGCGACCACGCAGCATCCGGAGTCACCCATCGCGCGGGCTCGCCGATGACGAGCGCGATCTCGCCCTCGAAGGCGAGGAGTTCGGTGCCGGCGGGGCGGACGATCTCGGCGCCCGAGGCAGCGAGTGAGCTGGACGGCTTGAAGAAGTAGGAGGGGGCGGCCGGGCGGCGGCCGCGCTGGTCGGCGCGCGAGGCGTAGGAGAGGTGGACGGCCACGATCTTGCCGGGGCGCGCGCCGAGGGCGGTGAACCGGGGGTCGGTGTCGGTCATGGATGCTCCCTCGCGTCGTATTCGAAATCGTATACGATCCGCTCGGCGACGACAACACGTCTTCCGGTCGACCACACCGGCCAGGGCTGATCGGCACAGATCACGACGCCGTGCAGGAGAAGAGACGGCCGCGGGCCGCAACCGCACAGCACGGTACGGGCCGCGCGGCTGATCTCCGCGTTGTGTTCGGGAGGGTCGGTCAGTCGCCGGGCGGAGCGGCCAGATCCATCCCGGGGCCCTCGGGCGGCCGGCGGACGAAGCCGTTGCGCTCGTAGAAGCCCACGCGGCCGCGGGCTGCGAAGAGTTGGACGTCGCGGACGCCGCGGCGATGCGCTTCGGCGACGAGCTGGCGGAGGATCTCGGCGCCGACACCGCCTCCCCGGGCGGTCTCGGCGACGATCATCTCGGTCACGAAGGCGTGGAGCGCCCCGTCGCTGATGAGGCGGCCCATGCCCACCAGTGCACCGTCGTCGTCGCGGGCGGCGCAGACGACCCAGCTGCCGACGAGGGCGCGCTCGAACGTGTCGGCAGGCCACTCACCCCATCCGGTCTCGGCGTACAGGGCCGCGAACTCGGCCGGGGTCGGGGAGTCGAACGAGTACCGCACGTCCCCGACACTACCGCGCCGCGATTTCCTCCCAGAACGGTGCCACGATCGCCGCGCTCACCCGCAGGTCGAGCACGAGGAAGCCCCGGTCTTCGGGTGAGCGGGAGACCCAGGATGCCAGGGCCTGCAGGTCATCGACCGTCTCGACGACCAGGCCCTCGGCGCCGAAGCCTCGCGCGACGGCGGCGAAGTCGACCTGGGGGATGAGCATCGGGTCGGGGTGCAGACCTTTGACACCGTAGTTGAGGACCTCGGCGCCGTACTGCGCGTCGTTCCACACGATCGCCATGCCTCGGCCACCGGCGACACGGACCGCGGTCTCGAGATCGGCGAGGGCCATGAGTCCGCCGCCGTCGCCGGTGCTCAGCACGATCGTGGAGTCGGGGCGGGCGATCGCGGCTCCTGGGACGCTCGGGAATCCCAGGCCGATCGACTGGTACGCCGTGCCGACCATGATCATGCGGTCGGGCGATTCGACCGGCCAGTACATGTTCGACCAGCCCATGAAGTGCCCGCCGTCGTGCACCACCACGCGGTCCGACGGCAGCAACTCGGCGAGGCGAGCGGCCGCCGTCCGTGGGTCGAGGCGGCGGTCGGGTCCGAGCCCCTGTCCCTCGGGTTGGCGTCGAGCCACGGCGAGGTCGAGGCCGTCGCCCCAGGTCGACGGCATGGCGCCGCGCGTGCGCAAGCGGTGGGCGATCTCGCGCGCGACGTCTCCGGCATCTGCTCGCACGTACCCGCCCACGTGAGGGTGGGTGGCGGCGGCCGCGAGGTCGACCTGGAACACGCGCGTTCCGGGGGCGAAGAGTTCGCCGAAGCGCATCGTGAACTGGTTCAGGCCCGCGCCGAAGACGACGGCCACGTCGGCCTCCCGTGCGAGCTCCATCGCCCCGGGGGCTCCGAAGCCGCCGGCGACACCGAGATCGCGCGTGGGGTCGGAGAACAGACCGCGGCCCAGGGCGCTGGTGGTGGTGAGGGCGCCGGTCAGGGCGGCGACGTCGTCGAGAGCGGCACCCGCCCCCGCGAGCCAGGCGCCGCGTCCCCCCAGAAGTACGGGACGCTCGGCCGTCGCGAGCGCGTCGACGATCTGGTCGATCACGCCGTCCGCATACGCGTCCAGCGGGGGGTGCTCCGGGGTGACCTGGGGCTCGGCGCCGGGGGCCGCGGCATCCGGAATCGGGCCCGCCTCGCGGGTCGCGACGTCGTACGGGATGCCGACCACGACCGGGAGGCGGTAGGTGAGGGCGTGCTCGATGGCGATCACGATCGTCGCGGCGGCGTCGCGGTGGCCGACCGTGTAAGTGCGAGCGCCGACAGCGGCGGCGAGGGCGATCTGGTCGACCCCCCACGGGCGCGGGCCCGAGGTGGGCTCGTCACCGACGATGAGGACGAGGGGACTGCGGGCCTGCACCGCCTCGGCCAACGCGGTGAGGGTGTTGGTGAACCCGGCGCCGTAGGTGGCGGTGGCCGCGGCGAGGCGTCCGCACGCGCGGTAGTGCGCGTCAGCGGCGACGACCCCGGCGGCCTCGTGCCGCACGGCGACGAAGCTCGAGCCGGTATCGCGGCCGAGCGCGTCGAGGAAGTAGGCGTTGCCGTTGCCCATGACGCCGAAGACGGTGTCGATGTGGCGGGCGAGGGTGTGCGCGACGTGCGCGGAGACGGTGGGCATGACGACGAGCCTTTCGAGACGACGGGATGAATGCCGTATGTGTCTCGCGGGGACTCCGCTACGTGCCCTTTTTTCGAGCAGCGACGCACGACCTCGTGCGCCTGACGGGATCGAGTATAGGGGCTTCCTCGCCGGCTGAGTTGCGCCGAATGCTCAAGGAAACGGCGTTCGAGCGAGCATTCGGCGCGAATCAGCGAAGAGACGGTGCGCGGGGTGTCACGTTCGGGAGCGGTCGCGACAGGTACGGGGTGAAGAGAATGAGAAAGGACACCCGATGAACACCGACCCCTTCGCGGCGCTGAGCGCCGCCGACCCCGCGCGCGACGTCGCACTGAGCCCCGACGAGGCGCGGCACCTGGTGCGCGCGGCGATCGAGCGTCCCCGGCGACGGCGTCGTCGCTGGGTCGTGCCGACGGCCGCGATCATCGCGGTGTTCGCGATCGGGGTGCCGGGGGTGGCCGCGGCATCCGGATACCTCGCCCGCACCGGCTGGTTCGGTTCGCCCAACCCCGGTTCCCCCGAAGGTACTCAGCCCGTCGGCACCGAGGCCGACGGCAGCGAGTGGATCGAGATCGACGCGCCCGATTACGTCGAGGTCGCGGTGGGGCTGTGGCCCGCTCAGGCGATCCTGCCGCCCGGCTCCGACACCATGCGCTTCGCGACCTCGATCGCCGAGCGGACGGCGACGCAGGGTGAGGGGCTTCGTCAGGTCACCGGCATCCGGTCCGAGTTCGAACAGTACGCGCGGTGCGCCTGGCGGGCGGAGTGGCTGGATGCCGACGCGCTCGGCGACACCGCTCGCGCACAGACCGCTGCGCAGACGTTGACGACGGCGGCGACCTGGCCCGCGACGGTGGCGACCGACGGCGGAGGGATCGTCGACGAAGAGAAGCTCGTCGCCCGTGCCGCGACGGCGGGTGACCGCGCGGGCGTCGAGGCCGCCGACGCCTGGTGCGGCGAAATGCTCGCGGGGCTCTCGTGGTGACCCCGGATGCTGAACGGCGGCGCTTCGAGGAAGCCGTCGCCCCGCTGATGCCCGACCTCCTGCGGTACTTCGTCCGCCGGGTCGAGCCGCGCGCCGACGCCGACGACTGCGTGTCGGAGACGGCGCTCGCGCTGTGGCGGCATCGCGCGCGGTTGCCCGTGGCATCCGAGGATCAGCGCATGTGGGCGTTCGGGATCGCCCGGAACGTGCTCGCGAATCACCGGCGCAAACGCGCGCGTCGCGCACGGATCGACGAGACCCTCGTGCGCGAGGAGCACGAGCCGGTGAGCGACGACGCGTTCGTCGCTCTGGAGGCCCTCGGCACACTCGCGCCGGCGGATCAGGAATTGCTCAGGCTCGTGCTCTGGGACGGCTTCGGAATCGCGGAAGCCGGAGCGCTCGCCGGGGTACGGCCGGCGGCGGCGCGCAAGAGGTACGAGCGGGCGCGCGGGCGGCTGCGAGCGGCGTTCCTCGCCCTCGAGCCGGGGAGCGAGCGCGAGACGACGCTGCGCTGACCCGCGCCGGCCGGAGTCGACCCGTGCGGGGACACCGGCCGGGTGGCGGCGTCGACCCGCCCCGGGCGGCGGCGTCGCCGTTGCGCTGGCCCACGCTCCCCCCGGCGTCGTGACCGCTCCGCTGACGTGCGCCGGGCGCTCGTAGAAGCGGGGGCGGGCCGTGCCGACGACGCCAGTCAGCGGGGAGAGGGAGAGGGAGGCGGGGGCAGAACCGGCACCGCCGGTCATGGGGCGCGCGCGGGCGGACAAGCGCCACGCGCACGCGCGGCGGAGGCTGACGGAACGGGCCCGCACGACGGCCCGGGACACGAACCGAAGGAGCCGAGATGTCCGACCCCACCCCCGCCCTGGCCGATCCCGCGGTCGAGGCATCCGCTGCCGACGCATCAACGAACGCCGACGATGCAGCCCTCCTCGCGCGCGTGCAGGCACCCGAGGGGCAGGGGAGGGAGATTCCGGATGCCGCCACGCGCGAGGTCATCGGACGAGCGCCCGTGCACACGGTCGCCGACGTCGATGCCGCCGTCGCCCGCGCCCGTGCGGCGCAGCCGGGGTGGGATTCCGTCGGGCACGAAGAACGCCGTCGTCTGCTGAGGGCCGCGGCCGATCGCATCGAGGCGAACGCCGAGGCGCTCGCGCGTCTGCTCTCGCGCGAGCAGGGCAAGCCTCTCGACGGACCCAACGCCCGGTTCGAGGTGGGCGCGTGCGCCGCGTGGCTGCGCACCGCCGCCGGCACCGAGCTGGAGCCGGAGGTGGTCGTCGACGACGGGGAGGTGTACGCCGAGCTGCACTACCGTGCCCTCGGCGTCGTCGCGGCCGTCGGCCCCTGGAACTGGCCCATGATGATCACCGTCTGGCAGATCGCCCCCGCGCTGCGCATGGGCAATACCGTCGTGGTCAAGCCGAGCGAGTACACGCCGCTGAGCGTGCTGGCCCTCGTCGACGTGATCAACGAGGTGCTGCCCGACGACGTGGTGATCGCCCTCTCGGGCGACCGTGATGCCGGCGCGCGCCTGGTCGCCCACCCCGACGTCGACAAGGTCATGTTCACCGGATCGACGGCCACCGGCCGCAGGATCATCGAGAGCTCCGCGGGCAACCTCGCTCGCCTGACCCTCGAGCTCGGCGGCAACGACGCCGGCATCGTGCTGCCCGACGTCGATCCCGCGGCCATCGCCGAGGGGCTGTTCTGGGGCGCCTTCATCAACACGGGGCAGACCTGTGCCGCGCTCAAGCGCCTGTATGTCCATGACGACGTGTACGACGCCGTGGTCGACGCCCTCGCCGGGTACGCCGCGCAGGTGCCGATGGGCCGCGGTCTCGACGAGGGGACGGTGCTGGGACCCCTGCAGAACAGGCAGCAGTTCGACATCGTCGATCGACTCGTCCAGGATGCCAAGGCCTCCGGAGGCCGCGTCGTGCTCGGCGGAGAGCCGGCCGGCGATCTCGGCGAACTGTTCTACCGCACGACGATCGTCGCCGACGTGACCGACGGCGTCGCGCTCGTCGACGAGGAGCAGTTCGGCCCGGCGCTTCCGGTCATCCGGTACTCCGACGTCGAGGATGCCATCGCGAGCGCGAACGGCCTCGATGTGGGTCTCGGCGCCTCGGTGTGGTCGAGCGATCGCGATGCCGCCCGGCGCGTGGCCGCGCGCCTGCAGGCCGGGACGGTCTGGATCAACTCGCACGGCGGTGTGCACCCGATGATCCCGTTCGGCGGGGTGAAGGGCTCGGGCTACGGCCTCGAGTTCGGCGTCGAGGGGCTCAAGGCCCTCGGCGTGCCTCAGGTCATCAACGGCTGAGCGGCGCGGGCTGTGCGTGCGCCGCCGCGGCGTCGGCGCTGCACAGCCGCCCGACCCGCCCCGGCCTCGACCCCGCATAAACGCGATCCGCTCATGGAAACACGTGCACAGCGTGTTTCTGCGAGCGGATCGCGTTTATGCCGGGGTGCAGCCGTGATCGCCGAGCGGTTCCGGCGCGGGTCGTGCGTCCGTCGTCAACGCGGCGGCATCCGTGGTCAAGTCGAGCGGCTCGGATGCGCGGAGGATGTCCTCAGCCGGTCCGGAACCACGGCTCGTTCCGCACCGCTGCTCCACCCCGCACGCCGTCGCTCCGTCGCTCCGCCGCTCCCCGGGACCCGCGCCCGGCGAAACCCGCTCCACCCTCCGTCGCTCCGCCGTACCGGGGTCGTCCACCGACCTCGCCGAATCCCCGGGAGACCCCATGACCGTCGCCGACCTCATCCTGCGGGGTGCCGTGGTGCACACCGCCGACCGCTCCCGCCCGACCGCGACGGCGCTCGCCGTGGCCGATGGGCGTCTGCTCGCCGTGGGCACGGACGACGAGGTGCTCGCCATCGCGGGGCCCGCGACCGAGATCCGCGACCTCGACGGCGCAACCGTCGTCCCGGGTCTCGTCGACGTGCACAACCACCACCTCATGGCCGGCGAGGCCGATCTCTTCCAGCTCGCCTTCCCTCCCACCGCGGGACTCGACGAGGTGCTCGCCGCCGTCCGCGCCTACGCCGCCGGACTGGGCCCCGACGAATGGGTCGTGGGCGAGGCGTTCGGCAGCGTTCTGCTCGACGACTTCTCTCGCTCCGAGACCCGCGCGCGCTTCGACGAGGCGGCTGGTGGACGCCCGGTCGTGCTGACCGACGACAGCCACCACAACCGCTTCGCGAACTCCGCGGCGCTGGCGGCAGCCGGCATCCGTTCCGATACTCCCGACCCCGCGCAGGGGCACATCGTGCGCGACGCCGAGACGGGGGAGCCGACCGGACTGCTCATGGAGTCCGCGACGCTCCCGGTGACCGAGGCGCTCGATCGCAGTCTCGCCCGCACCCCCGAGCGTTACCGCCGCGCGAGTGCCCGCGCGATCGAGATCCTGCACTCGTTCGGGATCACCGCGTTCCAGGATGCCGCCGCCACCGTCGAGATCATGGGAGCGCTGCGCGACCTCGACGACACCGGCGATCTGCACGCGTGGGTCGTTTCGTCGCTGCTGTCCAGCGAGTTCCTCTTCGCGAACACGCCCGTGGGCGACGAGCTCGTCGCGCGGCGCGAGGAGTTCCGCACCCCGCACCACCGCCCCGACTTCGTCAAGGTCGCGCTCGACGGCGTGCCGCCCACCCACACGGGCGCGTTCCTCACCCCCTACCTGCCGAGCGCCGATCACGGACACGCGCACTGCGGAGTCACCACGATGGCCCCCGACGAGCTGACCGCGTGGCTCACCCGCACGGCGGCGCAGGGGCTCGGGGCCAAGATCCACTGCACGGGAGACGCCGCCGTCCGCGTCGCGCTCGACGCGATCGCGGTGGTGCGCTCCACGGGTGACTCGAGCACGCGCTACCAGATCGCCCACGGCCAATTCATCCACCCCGACGACCGGCAGCGCTTCGTCGACCTCGACGTCTCGGCCGATATCTCGCCGTTCCTGTGGTTCCCCGGCGTGATCCCGGATGCCATCGCCCAGGTGCGTCCCCAACCCGAGGCCTCGCAGGTCCAGCCCAACCGCGACCTGGTCGACCGCGGCGTGCTCGTCGCGGGAGGTTCGGACTGGCCCGTCAGCGTCTCGCCCAACCCGTGGGAGGGCATCCAGGGGCTCGTGACCCGAGCCGACCCCCTCGGTCGAGCGCCCGGCACGCTGTGGCCGGAGCAGGCGCTGACCCTCGACGAGGCGTTCGAGGTGTTCACGATCAATGCCGCCACGGCGATGGGGCTGGGCGACGTCACCGGTTCGCTCACCCCCGGCAAGTCGGCCGACTTCGTCGTCCTCGATCAAGACCCGTTCGCCGTCGACATCGAGCAGGTGGTCCGCACCCGCGCGGTCGAGACCTGGTTCTCGGGTCGACGCGTGTGGACGCCCTGAGATCCGGCATCCGCGTTCCGGCACCCGCGCTCGTCCCCAGGCTTTCCCCCCTGCACCACCCGCACGACAGCACCCGTCACCCGCATCACCTCACCGCTAGGAGCATCATGAAGCGCAGTCTCCGCCTGACCGCGATGGCCTCGGTCGCCATCGTCGGCCTCGCCCTCTCGGCCTGCAGCACGACCGCCGCCGACGACGCCGGGAGCGCGGCCACCGCTCCCGCCGAGCGCGGCCCCGTCAAGAAGATCCTGTTCGACTACCCCTTCACCGCGCTGCCGGTCTACGGAGCCATCACCGGCATCGTGGAGGCCCGCGCAGCAGAGAAGGGGGTCGAGGTGAGCTTCACCAACGACGAGATGGACCTGCAGAAGCAGGTCAGCCAGCTCACGTCGAACCTCGGCAGCGACGTCGACGCCGTCGTCTCTTTCCCCGTCGACCCCGCCAGCCTCGAGTCGGTCGCGCAGCAGTACCGGGCCGCGGGCAAGTACTGGGTCACGTACGGCGGCGACATGACCAACCAAGACGCCACCCTGCAGTTCAGCTTCTACCAGTCGGGCTACGACCTGGGGAAGGACGCCGCGGAGTGGGCGCTGAAGAACGTGGGCCCGAACGCCGAGGTCATCGTTCTCAGCGAGACGGAGCGGCAGATCGGCCAGGAGCGCACGAAGGGTCTGCTCGACGGCCTCAAGGAAACCGGCCCCGACCTCCAAATCGTCGGTGAGCAGCAGGCGGTGACCCCCGACGACGGACTGTCCGTCACGACGACGCTCCTCGCGCAGCACCCGAACGCCAATGTCGTCGTCTCGGCGGTCGGCGACGCGGCGCAGGGGGCGTACCAGGCGCTCGTCGCCTCGGGTCGCGCCGAGAACGACCCGAAGACCTACGTCGGCGGCCTCGACCCCAACCTGTTCCTGCTGCAGAAGATGCGGGACGGGAACTTCTTCCGCGCCGCCACGTACTTCTCGCTGAAGGACCTCGTCGACAACGTCATCGACATCCCCATCGCCCTCGGCGAGGGGAAGACGGATGCCAGCGTCGACCTCCCCGTGAAGGTGGTCACGGTCTCCGACCCCGACCTGTCGAGCTACATCACCGAGCTCGGCGGCTGACGCCCGGTGGGGCGGGTCGACCCCGCCCCACCCCCTCCTTCGCCCTCGACGAGATCGGAACCAGTCATGTCTGTCACCGTGCGCGGTCTGACGAAGCGGTACGGGGCCACCCTCGCTCTCGACGACGTCACCCTCGACATCCCCGGCGGGCGCATCCACGCGCTCCTCGGCCACAACGGCGCCGGAAAATCCACGCTCATCGCCTGCCTCGGCGGCGGCGTCGCCCCGACCTCCGGCACCATCGAGATCGGGGGCGTCGCCCACGACTCCCTGACCCCGCGGACCTCGATCGCGGCGGGGGTGGCGGTGATCTACCAGCACCTGAGCCTGCTCGAGAACATGACGGTGGCCGAGAACCTCTTCATCGGTCAAGAGCTCACCGCCGCGGGGCTCATCCGCCGCGGTGCGCAGCGCCGTCTCGCCCGCGAGGCTCTCGACGCCGTCGGTGCCACCGGCATCGACCCCGACGTGAAGGTCGCGACCCTGCCCATCGGGCAGCGCCAGCTCGTCGAGATCGCGAAGGTCGTGCGTCGCGATGCGCGGCTCATCGTGTTCGACGAGCCGACCGCCGCTCTGTCACGGGCGGAAGCGGCGCGTCTGGGCGAGCTCGTCCGTGACCTCGCCGGCCGCGGGATCGCGATCCTCTACGTCACGCACCTGCTGGGCGAGGTGCTCGCCCTGGCGGATGCGGCGACCGTCATGCGCAACGGCCGCGCCGTGTGGTCCGCCGAAGGCGCGGCGATCAGCCGCGAGTCGCTGGTCGCGGCCATCAGCGACGGACACGGGGCCACGAACGACCGCCCCGCTCCTCCCCGCACGGGCGAGACCCCGGTGCTCGAGGTCCGGGGACTCACGGCTCCGGGCCTTCGTCCGGTCGATCTCGCGGTCGCGCCGGGCGAGATCGTCGCCTGCTACGGCCTCGTCGGATCGGGGCGCACGCGTTTTCTCAGCACGATCTTCGGGCGCATCCCGCGCTCGGGCGGCACGCTCGCCGTCGACGGCGTGCCCCGGGAGACCGGTTCACCCGCGCAGGGGCTGCGCGCCGGGATCGCCCTGGTGCCGGCGGACCGTGCGCGCGAGGGACTGTTCGCCGCCCTCCCCGCGCAGGACAACACCGTGATCGACGCGATGCGCCGGCTCGGGTCGTGGGGACTGCGCTCGCTGAAGGCGGAGCGCGCAGTGTTCGACCGTGTGGCCGACACGCTCGCTCTGCGTCCGCGCGCGGCCGACCTCCCGGCCGGTCGGTTCAGCGGCGGCAACCAACAGAAGATCCTGCTCGGGCGCTGGGTCAACGACGCGGCACGCACCCGGGTGATCCTGCTCGACGATCCGACGCAGGGCGTCGACGTCGGTGCCCGCAAAGACATCTACGACGCGATCAAGACGCTGGCCGCCGAGAAGGGCATCGGCGTGATCGTCGCCACGAACGAACCCGAAGAGGTCGTCGATCTCGCTCACCGCTGCCTCATCTTCGCGAAGGGTGCCGTCATCGACGAGGTCGACGTCGCCCACACCACGGCCGACGGTCTGCTCTCCGCCGTCCACACCGCCCCGGCCGCCCCCGCCGAACTCATCGAAGGAACCCGATCGTGACTGACTCGTCCGTGACGCCCCGACCCGTCACAGAGAACCGCTTCATCCGCGCCGCCGTCGAAGGCGTCGTGCGCACCCCGCTGCTCATCGTGCTGATCGTCCTGGTCATCGGCGTGCAGATCGCGACCGACTCCTTCTTCGGATGGCAGAACATCCGCGGCATCCTGCAGGACAGCGCCGTGATCGCGATCGTCGCCATCCCCGTCGCGATGCTGCTCATCGCCGGATACATCGACCTCTCCGTGGGCTCGAGTCTCGCTCTCGGCGGGGTCGTGGCATCCCTCGTCATGGACAAGGGAGCCGGACAACCGGCGGTCGCGATCGTGCTCGCGATCCTCGCCGGAGCGGTGGTCGGGCTCGTGAACGCCGTGATCGTCACGGTGTTGGGCCTGAACTCGTTCATCACCACTCTCGGCACGCTCACCGCGGTGCGCGGGGTGGCGCAGCTCATCAGTCCCACGCCGCGCAACAACTTCGGCGACCAGTTCGGCCTGCTCGGCGTCGGGACGGTCGCGGGTGTTCCCCTGTCGGTGTGGATCGCGGCGCTGCTGCTGATCGCCGCGGGGATCTTCCTCTCGCTCACTCCCACCGGCCGTCACGTGTACGCCGTCGGCGTCAACCGGCAGGCGGCATACCTGTCGGGCGTGCCGGTGCGCCGACTGCCGTTCGCGCTGTTCGTGCTGTCGGGGGCGATGTCGGGCTTTGCCGGCACGATCGTCGCGGCCCGCCTCAACAGCGCTCCGGCCGGGCAGCTGGGCGCCGGTTTCGAGCTCATCGTGCTCACGGCGGTGCTGCTCGGCGGTGTCGCGCTCACGGGAGGAGAGGGCACGATCTTCGGCGTCGTCGTCGGGGTGCTGTTCTACGGCGCGCTGAACAACTCGCTGGTCCTGCTGGGCGTCACGACGTTCTGGCAGGCGGTGGCCAGCGGCCTCGCGCTCGTCGCGGCGATCGGCCTCAGCGCTCTGACGCACGTGCTGCGGGTGCGGTTGGCGACGGCGCGCGCGCAGAGGTTGGTGGCGTTGGCCGCCTGAAGCCCGTTCCTCGCGAAGCCGCGCTCCCTCGGGGGCGCGGCTTTCGTGTGCTTCAGAGCCGGTGCTGTGGCGGGCGGAGGGTGGGGGGTGGAGGGAGGACCGAAGCGGCGCGGGTTGTCCTCCGCTCGCCCCTGGCCCTCTGCTCGTCGCGGGCGGTCCCCGGGCTCGTCACGAGCCCCCCGGCACGCGAAAGAGCCGCGCCCCCGGAGGGACGCGGCTCCCGGCGACTCCCGGCTCAGCGCTCCAGCGGACGCGCCGGGTCGTACTCGAGCGGGTGAACCGTGTTCGACAGCAGGCGTCCGTGCGCGCCGAAGGTGAAGTGCGTGGCACCCGAGCCCGACTCGTCGGTGCCGAACAGCACCCCGTGGGCGCGCAGGGCCTTCTGGTCGCGGTGGTCCGCGATCGTGACCGAGCCGCACGGGATGACCTTCTCGCGCCAGGTGAACACGTAGATGCCGGGCCGCACACGCCACACCGTGTTCTCGTCGGTGTCGGCAAGGCCCTGCTCGGGGCCGGCGAGGCAGTGCCACGAGTACCAGTGCGGCGAGAGGTACACGTGCTCGTACGCGTGCACGGTCGAGTACACCCACAGCACGCGGCGGCCGATCAGCTCGTCGGTGGGCGCCGGGGCCTCTCCCTGCTGGTCGAGCTCCTCGATGCGCGCGGGTGCGAAGCTCATCTGCACCGCGGTGCGCCCGGGGGCGGCGGTGCCGAGGGTGCTGACCACGGTCAGTGCGTATCCGCTGCGCAGGTCGAGGATCAGCGTCACGGCTTCGTCGGGGTGCGCCGAGGGGGTGTACTGCGCGTAATAGAGGTCCTCGTCCACCTCGATGACCTCGACGGTGTCGCGTCCGGTCTCGGTACCGTCGGTCCACTCCACGGCATCCGCGTCGAAGCGGTACGCCGTGCGCGCGCCCTCGTCGTCGACGGTGGTGAAGGTGCGCCCGGCGAGGGCGTCGGTCAGGTCGGCCTTGGCGGCGTCGAAGCCGGGAGCGAGCCCGTCGAGCGGCAGCCAGGTGCGCGTGTCGGACAGGTTCAGGGTGTCGGTCGTCATGCGATCTCTTTCTCTGGAGGGAGGGGAGGAAGGGGATGGATGCCACGGCCCCACGCCACGCGGCGCGTCGGCCGGGCGGGGCGTACGTGGAAGGACCCGCCGGGGTGCGGCATCCGGAATCAGAGTCCGGGGACCGGGTCTTTGCCCTTGTCGGCGGAGGCCACGTTGAAGGCCTCGAGGTCGTCGGAGAGTCCGGCGTAGACGGCGGGCTTGCGACGACGCAGGAACGCGGCGTACCCGATGCCGCCGATGACCGCGAGCACGAGCAGCAGAGGCATCAGGCGGATCGCGGGTTCGCTCGAGCCCGCGACGATGTCGAAGTTCGCCACGGCCAGCACCACGATCACCGACAGGGCGACGAAGCCGATACCCGGCGCGATCAGCGTGCTCCACCAGCGGCGGTCGCCGCGGCGGCGGAAGAACACCACGATCGACAGGGCCGCGAGCGCCTGCAGCACGATCACGGCGAGGGTTCCGAAGCCGAGCATCGCGGGCACGAGGTTGAGGATCGGGTCGAGACCGGCGAGGGCGAAGATCCCCGCGACGATCGCCGCGAAACCGGCCTGGACGATGCCCGCGAGCTGCGGGGCGCCCGACGAGCGGGTGCGGGCGAGGGCGAAGGGCAGCACTCGAGCGCGGCCGAGGGCGTAGAGGTAGCGGGTCGCCGAGTTGTGGAACGCGAGCATCGCGGCGAACAGGCTCACCAGGAGCAGGATCTCCATGACGACCGTCAGCTGCGGGCCCAGGTAGGTCGCCGCGAGGCTGAAGATGAGGTCGCCGGTCGCGAGGTGCTCCTGGGCGGTGCCCTGGGCCTGAGCGACGCCGGTCGCGCTGACGACGGCCCAGGTGGTGACGCCGAGGATCACGCCGATGGCGATGATCGCGGTGTAGGTCGCACGGGGGATGGTCTTGAGCGGGTTGCGCGCCTCTTCGCCGAAGAGCGCGGTCGCCTCGAACCCGAGGAAGCCGGTCGCCGCGAGCAGCAGGCCGATCGGGAGCGATCCCGAGAAGACGGCCTCGGGCGAGAAGGCGCCGAGATCGAAGCCGGTCTGGACGAGGACGGACACGTCGAACACCACGAGCATCAGCACCTCGAGCACGAGCGCGACCCCGAGCACCTTCGACGAGAAGTCGACGCCCGTCCGAGCCATGACGAAGCACACGATGATCGAGAGCAGCCCCCACACGTACCAGTGCAGGTCGAAGCCCGTGAGCCCCGCGATGATCGACTGCATGAAGAAGCCGCTCGTGCCGATCGTGCCGACGACGAAGAAGTTGTAGCCGAGCGTGGCGATCAGTCCCGCGATGAGGCCGCCGGTGCGCCCCAGGCCCTTGACGACGAAGGCGTAGAACCCGCCCGCGTTCACCAGCTGCTTCGACATCTGCCCGTAGCCGACGGCGAAGAGCAGCAGGATCGCCGCGATGATGAGGAACGACGCGGGCGTGCCGCCGCCGTTGCCGAGCGCGATCGCCAGCGACGCGACGACGACGATGCCGGTCAGCGGCGCGACGGCGGCGAGAACGAGGAAGACGATGCCGGCGACACCGAGCGCGCCGCGCTGCAAGGCGGTGGAGGAGCCGGCGGAAGTCGGGTCGGTCATGGCGAGTCCTTCGGTTCGGGTTCCGGGCGGGCGTCGGTGCCCGCTGCAGCGATCCTGCTCCGCCCGGCAGCTGCGGACTTGACCGCGGGTGAGGGGGCCTGTTGCGTCCGTGCAGGGACGGATGCCAAGACCTCGGGACCCGCACAGGATGGGCGGCATGGACCTTCAGCTGACTTCGCGCCGCGCCCTCGTGACCGGCGCCGCCGGAGGGATCGGTCGTGCGGCCGTCGAGGCGCTCGCCGCCGAGGGCGCGCGCGTGGGCGCGATCGACGTCGACCCGCGGGTGCGTGAGCTGGTCCCGCCGACGGCCGTCGCCGACCTCACGGATGCCGAGGCGGTGGCCGCCGCGGTCGACGCGTGCGCGCGCGGACTCGGAGGGATCGACGTGGTGGTCCTCGCCGCGGGCATCTCGGGTCCGGTGGGCACGCCTCTCGAACAGACCGTCGTGGCGGACTGGGAGCGGGTCTTCGCCGTCAACGTCACCGGGGCGTTCCTCACCCTGCGCGCGGTGCTGCCGTGGCTGCGGCGGTCGGACGCGCCCGCGGTCGTCGTCGTCGCGAGCGATTCGGCCCTCGTCGCGACCGCCGGCATGGTGCCCTACGGCGCATCGAAGGCCGCACTGCTGCAGCTCGCTCGAGCCGCTGCCGTGGAGCTCGCCCCCGAGGGGATCCGGGTCAACGCCGTGTGCCCGTCGATCGTCGACACCCCGATGAGCCGGGGAGATCTCGGGATGCCGAACGGCTTCGCCGCCGCGGAGTACCCGGTGCAGACGCCGGCCGAGGTGGCGGACCAGATCGTGCTCTTGGCATCCCCACGTCTGCGTCCGGTGTCGGCGGCGACCTGGGTGTCGGATTTCGGTGTGAGCGCGCGATCGGGGTTTCCCGCGTGAGCGAAAGAGGAGGAACGATGAACGAAGACCTGCGTGGCCAGGTGGCCCTGGTGACCGGTGGTGGGACGGGGATCGGCGAGGCGGTCGCTCGTCGGCTCGCGCGCGAGGGGGTGCACGTCGTCGTGACGGGCAGGCGCCTCGAACCCCTCGAGCGCGTCGCGGCCGGGATCGGGGGCACCGCGATCGCCGCGGACGCCGCGCGCTCCGCCGACGCGGCGGCCATGATCGCGCGCATCCTCGAGGAGCGCGGGCGGCTCGACATCGTCGTCGCCAACGCCGGCGGGCACGGCTTCGCGACCGTCGCCGACACCGACGACGACGCGTGGGAAGCGGCGCTGCGCGCGAACGTCACCACGGCGTTCGTCGTGGTCCGCGCGGCCCTGCCCGCTCTCGTCGCGGCGCGCGGCCGGGTGGTCGTGATGTCGTCGATCGCGGGCCTCGCGGCCGGTCCCTCGGTCGCGGGCTATACCGTCGGAAAGCACGCACTGATCGGGCTGACCCGCTCGCTCGCCCGTGATTACGGTCGAGACGGCGTGCGGGTCAACACGGTCTGCCCGGGATGGGTGGCGACGCCCATGGCCGACGACGAGATGGACGCCTTCGCCGCGGCGGCGGGGCTGACCGACCGCGAGGAGGCCTACGCGACGGTGACGCGCGATGTGCCCCTGGCCCGCCCCGCCGAGCCCGACGAGATCGCCGCGGTCGTGCGCTTCCTCGTGTCGAGTGAGTCGTCGTACGTCACCGGCGCGACGATCGTCGCCGACGGCGGGGCGCACATCGTCGACGTTCCGACGATCGCGTTCGACCACGCGGGGATGTGAGTCAACGCCCCGCGCGGCACTCGCTCGGCGAGAAGCCGAACGCCGACTTGAACGTGCGGCTGAAGTGCGCGGCATCCGGAAACCCCCACCGGGCACCGATCGCCGACACCGACTGATCGGCGAGCAGCGGATCCGTCAGGTCGCGGCGGCAGCGCTCGAGGCGGCGTGAGCGGATGAGCGCGGCGACCGTGGTGCCCTGCCCCTGGAAGAGCGTGTGCAGGTGCCGCGTCGAGATGTAGTGCGCGGCGGCGATCGTTCCGGGTCCCAGGTCGGGGGAGGCGAGGTGCGTGTCGATGTGCTCCTCGACGCGGCGGCGCAGCGCGGCGTGCGGATCGCTCGCGGCGACATCGCTGCCGAGTTCGTGCGCGTACACGGTCGTCAGCAGATCGAGGGCCGTATGAACGAGCCGCGATCCGGAGGGGCTCGCGACCTGATCCAGGTGCGTGCCCAGCTGGGCGAGGAAGGGCGCGACGACGCCCCCGAGTCCTCCGTCGCCGGGCACGCGCACGGCCGTCAGCTGCGCGAGGGCCGACGGCGGCAGGGGGAGGGCGCTCGGCGCGAACATCGTGACGATCGTGCGGAACTCGCCGCTGAAGCACAGCGTGTAGGGCCGCGAGGTGTCGTAGACGGCGAAGTCTCCGGGTCGCAGGAGTGCTTCGCGGCCGTCCTGGATCAACAGGCCGGTGCCGGCGAGCATGAGGCTCATCTTGACCGCGGGGCCGTCGGCGCGCGCGATCAGGTCGGGCGTGCGCTCGACCACGTGCGGCGAGGCGGCGACGGTACTGACGTGGATGCCATCGGCCGAGGCCGCGCGGATGGACCCGCGGAACCGGTCGGGGGCGGCCGCGGTGACGTGCAGCGGCACGAAGCTGTCGTCGACCGCCGCGCGGAACGCGGTCAGGTCGGCGGCGTGGACGGCGGTGACACCCGATCCGGGTCGGGTCATGACGATCGACATGGGAGACCTCCTCGTTTCCCTCGACATTCGGCTCCCGCATCATTTTTATCCGACGCTTGTAGAGCCAAAGTTTCCCGAATATTACCTCTCTGTATCGGCGGCCGCGAGTACTCCTCAGCGCAACATGTCGACGAGCGCGTCGACGGTGGCACGCATGCGCTGCTCGCGCGCGGTCTCGGGCAGCAGGATGCCGTTGGCCTGCATCCCGTTGACCGCGTGCAGGATCGCGTCGCTCACGGCCTGCACGTCGAGGCTGTCACGCACCTCGCCCTGGGCCCGGGCCTCGGCGACCATCTCGCCGAACGCCTGCTGCCATTCGCGCATCAGATCGCGGAACATCTCGGCCAGCGCGGGGTCGGCCGCCGCGTACTCGAGGAACGCGATCACGATGCGCGCCTCCAGGGCGCGTTCCTCGTCGATCGGCGCGGCCTCGAGCAGGAAGGCCCGGAGTGCGGCGAGCCCCGTCGCCCCGGACGCGGCGCGGTGCGCGGCGACGCGCGCGTTCGTCGCGGCGAAGACGTGCGCGAAGGCGGCCGTGAGGATCGCGCTCTTGTCCGGGAAGTAGTGCGTGACGCTGCCGTTGGCCAGGCCCAGCTCGCGCGCGAGCTCCCGCATGGTCGTCGCCTCGATGCCGCGCTGGGCGATCAGGCGCCAGGTCGCCAGTACGATCTCGTGTCGGCGGGCTTCGTGATCGACCAGTCGGGGCATGGACGTCCTCCTTCGTGTCCGGATGCCGCGGGGGAGCGCCCGGACCGGCTCACCCTATCCGGCGGGCCGGGATCGGTCGGTCAGCGCCATCGCGTATCCTCCGCAGCATCCGTCATCGTCGGGTCGGCAGAGGCGCCCGCCACGGCTTGCCGCCGCTCAGTGCGCGCAGCGGCAGGCCGCGCCTCCGCCACAGCACCCGTCGTCGCCGTCCGCGTGCGCCTGCGACGACTCGGGGAGGTCGAGGGCGGGATTGCGGTCGAGGAAGCCGTAGGGCTTGAGCCAGAACCCGGCGTAGTCGACCGGCATGATCGGCCAGTCCTCGGGTCGCGGCACGTGCGTGAGGCCGAAGGTGTGCCAGAGCACGAGGTCGGCGCCGTCGATCGACCGGTCGTCGGCGGTGTACGCGGGCAGCCCCGCGCCCCCGGCGTGCGCGTTGGGGTAGCGGCCAGCCGGCCAGCGCTCCTCGGGGTCGTAGGCGGTGCCCCACAGGTGCTTCGTCGCGAAAGCGGCGCGGGCGGCGACGGTCGAGGCCGGGTCGGCCATCAGCAGGGCGGTGGGTTCGGGAATCAGGTGGTACGCGGTGGGCTTGCCGACATAGTTCGTGCGGGTCGTCGACTGCACCTCCCACACGCGCGCCACCGAGGTGTCGGCCTCGCGCTGCGCCTCCTGCTCGGTGCGCAGCGGGGTGTGCGACCACGTGAAGGCGTTGCCGAACGGGTTGTCGTCGCCCATCGGGATGCGCACGGCATCGACCTCGAACAGGCGGTTCTCGTCGCCATCGATCGCCATGTCGAGGCGCGCCGAGAACAGGTGCTGGTGCACGGGGGCGAAGACGCCGGGAGCGATCTCGGGCGCGTGTCGATTGAGCGAGCCGGGCTCGCCGCCGCCGACGAACACGATCCCGGTGGCCTTGGCCTCGACCTGGATCGAGCCGTCGAGGTAGAAGTACCAGAAGAAGCCGTAGTCGTAGTTGCCGATGGTCGCGAAGTACGACACGACCAGGCGGCGTGAGCGGCGTACATGCGAGCCGACCGGGCCCGGCTCGGTGTGCTTCCACAGCACGCCGTAGTCCTCCTCGTGCATGCACACCGCGTTCGGGATGCGCATGGCGTGCCCGCGATCGTCGGCGACATGTCCGTCGAAGTAGTGGATGACGCCGAGGCAGTCGCATCCGAGTTCGAGGTGGTTCGCGTTCTTGCCGAGCAGGTACTCGCCCGCGTCGAAGTAGCTGATCCAGAATCGCGTGTTGCTCGTGTCGCCGTACGGCACGACCATCTCGGGCACGCTCGCACGCGACAGCACCGGGCGATCGTCGAAGCGCACGTCGTGCAGCACGAGACCCTCGCGGGCGTTGAAGTCGACGCGCAGCGTCCAGTTCTCCCACTGCACGTGCGATCCGTCGACGCGGAAGCTCGGGCCCTCGGGCTGCGTGATCTCGATCGGCTTCAGCGTCGTCCGCGCGGGGCCGGTGGCCTCGGGGTCGTACCTGCCGCTGCCGGCCGGCACGGGGGTGTCGCCCTTGTCCTCGATGCCGATCACACGGTTCGCGGTGAGGTCGATGTGCACGATGAGCCCCTCGACGGGGTGTGCCCAGGCGATATCGTCCTCGCTGTCGCGGAGGAACGTGAGAGACCGGATGACGCGACGCCCGACCTCGTTCTCGCGTCCGACGAAGCCGGGGGCCAGGGGGGTGCAGAACGCGAGGTCGATTCGATCGCCCAGGCCCCGACGCTCCATCGCAGCCCGCCATTCGGGCGATTCCTTGACCAGTTCGGCGGCGCGCTCGTACTCCTCGAAGAGGTACTGCGGTTGCCCGTACGGGGAGGTGTCGGCGGCGTGGCGGTGGCTGCGCACCACCTCTCCGGCAGTGATCGAGACGATCGCCTCCGTCACCTCGCCGGTCGCCGTGTCGAGCAGCGTGACGTCGGCGCGTCGGTCGAACGGGTCTCCCGGGTGCCACGATGCCACGGCCTTCTTGTCGGGTTCCGCCGGCAGCAGCATCGGCACCCGCACGGTCTCGCCGAGCAGGCCGGCGGCGACGAGGACGTCGCGCGTGCGCTCGATCTCCTCCGCGCTGAGTGGATCCAGCGGGTGGGCGGCGGGACGAGCGCCGTCCGCGCGCTCGAGGTCGGGGTTCTCCATCGCCTGGTCGGGGACGGCGTGTGCGTGATCGTGCATGGTGGGCCTCCGGCATCCACTCTCACCCGCCCCCGCGTCGCAGGGGTTGTCTGGCTGCGCACACCGAGTGACTGCGCGTGCGGATCGCTGTATCACCGAGCGATGACACAGAGCGCCGCAGCAAACGCTGCGGCCTCGCGCCGAGTCGCGCCCGCCTCGCGACCGCTGACGTGCGCCGAATGCTCGTGCGCGCGGTGTCGCGGCGGACATTCGGCGCACGTCATCCGTCGGACGAAACCGTGCGAGGGGCACCCCGGGCGTGAGGCGTGAGCGACAGCCCCTCGCGCGTGGCTACAGCGCCACGCGCACCGCCGCGGCCGCGGATGCCAGGCGCGCGGCGATCGCGGCGTCGTCGAGGCTGGTCGCGACGTAGACCGCTGCAACCGCGGCGGGTTGGCGACCCTGCACGCTGAGCGGCACGGCCACCGCGCGCAGCGACGGCACCACCTCGTCGTGACTGGTCGCCCACCCGCGCTCCGCGGCGTCCGCGACCTCGGCCGCGAGGCGCGCGTCGACCGCCTCGGGCCAGCGGCGAGGGGGCAGCTGGGCCAGGATCGCCCGGCCGGGTGCGCCCCGGGTGACCGGATGCCGAGCCCCTGGCCGCTGCGCCACGGCGGTGACCGCGTGTCGCGGCTCGACGCTGGTGAGCGTGACGCATTCGTCGTGGTCGAGCACGACGAGGAAGCACGTCATGCCCAGCTCGTTCGCGGCCGCGGTCAGTTCGGGCAGGGCCTCGGCCTGCAGGTCGGCGGCGACGCCCGCGGCAAGAGCGGCGAGACCCGTTCCCAGGCGCACCGCGCCCGCGGCATCCCTCGTCACGAGCCCGTGGTCCTCGAGGGTGCGGAGCAAGCGGTAGGCCACCGAGCGATGCAGCTCGACGCGGGCGGCGAGGTCGTCGATCGACAGGGGAGCGCGCGCGTCGGCGAGCTCTTCGAGCAACCGGATGCCGCGGCTCAACGTCTGCGATGCGGGCGACGCATCTTGCCGTGCGGGCATGGGCGAGCTAACCTCTCGTTCGATAGAAGAACGCTGTGTTCGAATATAGAACAGAGTATCCCGAAGGGCAAGCCCGACATCGACGTCAGGAGCAACGATGCAGTTCCACCACCACGGCTACGTCTCCGGTGATCCGCGCGTGCAGAACGCCGCGGGTACGGGAATCGACCGCCCGACCGACCTGCCCGACCGCGTCGACGTCCTCATCGTCGGCTCCGGCCCCGCGGGCATGCTGCTCGCCGCGCAGATGTCGCAGTTCCCGCAGCTCACCACGCGCCTCATCGAGAAGCGCGACGGACGACTCGCGCTCGGGCAGGCGGACGGCATCCAGCCCCGCAGCGTCGAGACCTTCCAGGCCTTCGGCTTCGCCGACCGCATCACCGCCGAGGCGTACAACATCGGGTGGATGAACTTCTGGGCCCCCGACCCCGACGACCCGCGGCGGATCATCCGCACGACCCGCACCGAGGACTACGGCTTCAAGATCAGCGAGTTCCCGCACCTCATCGTCAACCAGGCGCGCGTGCTCGACTACTTCGCCGAGGCTGCCGCCAACGGGCCCGCGCGGATCACGCCCGACTACGGCGTGGAGTTCGTCGGTCTCACGGTGCACGACGACGACGTCGAGGTGCGGGTACGGGATGCCGCGGGGGAGCGGACCATCCGCGCGACCTACGTGGTCGGTTGCGACGGGGCGCGCAGCGGCGTGCGCCAGGCGATCGGGCGCACGCACGTCGGTGCCGCCGCGCAGCACGCGTGGGGCGTCATGGACGTGCTCGTCGAGACCGACTTCCCCGACTGGCGCATCAAGTGCGCGATCAACGCCGCCGCGGGAAACATCCTCCACATCCCGCGCGAGGGCGGATACCTGAGCCGCATGTACATCGACCTGGGCGAGGTGGCGGCCGACGACGACCGTCGCGTGCGGCAGACCCCGATCGACGACATCATCCGCCGGGCGAACGAGATCCTCCATCCCTACACGATCGACGTGAAACAGGTCGCCTGGCACAGCGTCTACGAGGTGGGACACCGCGTGACCGATCAGTTCGTCGACGATCTCGACAGCCCTCGCGTCTTCCTCACGGGTGACGCGTGTCACACGCACAGCGCGAAGGCCGGGCAGGGCATGAACGTCTCGATGCAGGACGGCTTCAACCTCGGTTGGAAGCTCGGCCACGTGCTCACGGGCCTCGCTCCCGCGGAGCTGTTGCGTACCTACGACGAGGAGCGCCGCCCGGTCGCCCAGCAGCTGATCGACTTCGATCGCGAATGGTCGTCGCTCATGGCCCGCAAGCCCAGCGAGATCACCGACCCCGACGACCTCGCGACCTACTACCTCGCCACGGCCGAGTTCCCCTCGGGTTTCATGACGCACTACGCCCCCTCTCAGATCGTCGCAGCCGACGCGACGGAGGCACTGGCATCCGGATTCCCCGTGGGCAAGCGCTTCAAGAGCGTCGAGGTCGTGCGGGTCTGCGACGGCAACGCCGTGCACCTCGGGCACCACGCGAAGGCCGACGGCCGCTGGCGGATCTACGCGTTCGCGGATGCCGAGGGCTCGGCCCTGCCCGCCTGGGCGGCGGAGGCGCGGGCCATCGTGGAGAGGTTCACCCCCGCCGGAGCCGACCTCGACGCGGTGTTCGACGTGAAGGCGATCTATCCCGGTCGATGGGAGGACGTCGTCGACGTGCCGTCGCTGTTCCGCCCCCGCTCGGGACCGCTCGGTCTCACCGACCTCGAGAAGGTGTTCGCCGCCGCCCCCTCGGCCTGGACGAGCAGCGACATCTTCGCCGAGCGCGGCATCGGCGCCGAAGGGGCCGTGGTGCTGGTGCGTCCCGACCAGTACGTCGCGCACGTGCTGCCGCTCTCGGAGCCGGAGGGACTCGAGCGGTTCCTCGCGGGGGTGATGGCCGTGCCGGCGGCGGTGGCATCCCCCGCATAAACGCGATCGACGCGCAGAAACGCGAGCACACCGTGTTTATGCGAGCGAATGGCGTTTATGCGTGACACGGCGGCGTCGGGGTCGCGCGACGAGGTCCCCACCACCGCAAACCAACCCACCCGCAACGACGCCACCCCCAGCCGTCCACCGCGGCGACCCGGACGCTCGCTTTGTACGCCACGTATATCGGCGCCGAGACGCGCGCTGACCAGAATGAGCGGGAACGCCCCGCCCCGACACAGGAGGACCCATGACCGATTCGCGCGAGAGCGAGCTGCTGGCATCCGTACCCACCGGCCTGTTGATCAACGGCGAGTGGCGCGCGGCCGAGGGCGGCAAGACCGTCGCCGTGTACGACCCGGCGACCGGCGACGTGCTGATCGAGATCGCCGATGCGAGCGTGGATGACGGCGTCAAGGCGATGGATGCCGCGGCCGACGCGTTCCCGTCCTGGGCGGCGACCCCGTCGCGGGAGCGGGCCGAGATCCTCCGCCGCGCCTTCGACCTGCTGCAGGAGCGCAAGGAAGACATCGCGCTGCTGATGACGCTCGAGATGGGCAAGCCCCTCGCCGAGGCGCGCGGCGAGGTCGTCTACGGCGGGGAGTTCCTGCGCTGGTTCAGCGAGGTCACTGCGCACACGCAGGGCCGTTACGGCGCGAACCCCGAGGGCACCGGTCGCATGATCGTCACGCATCACCCGGTGGGTCCCTGCTACCTCATCACCCCGTGGAACTTCCCCCTCGCGATGGCCACCCGCAAGATCGCCCCCGCGCTCGCCGCCGGCTGCACGGTGGTCATCAAGCCGGCGACCCTCACCCCTCTCACCACGCTGTTCTTCGCACAGATCCTCCAGGACGCGGGCGTCCCGGCCGGTGTCGTCAACGTCGTCACCACGACGAACACCGGCCCGGTCTCGGAGCGCATCATCTCCGACCCGCGGCTGCGCAAGCTGTCGTTCACCGGCTCCACCCCGGTCGGTGTGAAGCTCCTGCAGCAGGCGGCTCCCGGTGTGCTCCGCACCTCGATGGAGCTCGGCGGCAACGCCCCGTTCGTCGTCTTCGAGGATGCCGACCTCGACAAGGCGGTCGACGGAGCGATGCTCGCGAAGTTCCGCAACATCGGCCAGGCGTGCACCGCCGCCAACCGCTTCATCGTGCAGCGCAGCGTCGTCGAGGATTTCACCCGCCGGGTCACCGAGCGCGTGCAGGGTATGAAGATCGGCCGCGGCACCGAGGAGGGCGTGCAGATCGGCCCGCTGATCGACGACCGCGCGGTCGACAAGGCAAAGACCCTCGTCGGGGATGCCGTCGAGCGCGGCGCCACCGTCACCACCGGCGGGTCGCCCGTCGACGGCCCCGGCACGTTCTTCGAGCCCACGGTCGTCTCGGACGTGCAGCCCGGCAGCGACATCCTCCGCGAGGAGATCTTCGGACCCGTGCTCGCGATCGTCCCCTTCGACGACGAGGACGACGCCGTGCGCATCGCCAACGACACCGAGTACGGCCTCGTCTCGTACGTCTTCACCGAGTCGCTCGCGCGCGGTCAGCGCATGATCGACAAGCTCGAGACCGGGATGATGGGCCTCAACGTCGGCGTCGTCTCCAACGCCGCCGCGCCCTTCGGCGGCTGGAAGCAGTCCGGCCTCGGCCGCGAGGGCGGCGACGAGGGCATCCACGAGTACCTGCAGACGAAGTACACGCTGACGGCCAACCCGTACGCGTAAAGACACCGGATGCCACGACCCCGGTGCCCCGAGAGGGCCCGGGGTCGTGCCGCGCGAGGCGGTGAGTTGCGCCGTATGTCCGCTGCGAGGCCTCCCGGCCGCGCATATGGCGCAAGTCAGCGGGGTCGGCCGGGCCGGGTCGGGTCGGGTCGGATCGGGTCGGGTCGGGTCGAGGCTGCGGCGGAGGGGGAGCCGGCGTGAGGGAGAGTCAGCGCCTCGACCTGATGCGCGGAGGAGTCGCGCTCGCGACGAGACTCGACCCCGTGGCGCCGCCGTCACGGGGCAGTGCTGCGCACCGACGACGGCGTCTGCGCGAACTCGCGCTTGAACGCGCGGGTGAAGCTGTCGATGTCGAGGAAGCCGCTGCGGCGCGCGGCCTCGTTCACGGTCGCGCCGCCGACCAGCAGCCTCCGGCTGTGGTGTAGCCGACAGCTGCGGATGAACGCCGCCGGTGATTCACCGTCCGCGGCGAACAGTTTCTGCAGGGTGCGCACGGCGATGTGGAAGTGGGCGGCGACCCGTTCGGGGGTGAGATCGGGGTCAGCGGCGTTCTCGTCGATCCAGAGTCGGATCCCCTCAGCGAGAAGCCGGGGGTCCGCGGCCGGCGAACCGTCGTCGCGGCCGCGGACGACCGCGCGGAGGAGGCCGACGAGTGCCTCGCCGATGGCCTCCGCTTCGTCGCCCCCGGGCCGATCGACGGACGCCGCAAGCATCGTCAGCGAGCGAAGTTGCGCCGAGTCCGGCAGCTCCACCGCCGTGAGCCCGGCGAACGTGTGTCCGGTGCTCGTGAGTGTGCGGCGGGGGAGCTGCAGCACGACCTCGCTCATCGTTCCCGGGAACGCCAGCACGTAGGGGGAGGCGGCGTCGTACATCACCGCCGAACCGCTCCCGAGGACGGCCGTGCGCTCATGCTGGCGGATCGATCCGCGCCCGCGGCGGTGCAGAGAGATGAGGACGTCGTCACGCGGTTGGCGTCGAATGAGATCGACGTCGCGAAACACGGTCGATGCCTCGCTCACCACTCGCGTGACCGTCACCGCGGGTCCGAGCCGGACCTGCGAGAGGCTGGCGCGGAACGCGGATGCCGCCGTGTGCACCCGCAAGGGAACGAACGCTCCACTGCACGCGCGCGTCCACTCCGTGACGGAGGAGACGGCCACAGGCGACATGCGGGGATGCTACGCCTCCCGCTGTCGCCGCGGGCACCGGTTTGCGCCGTCGCCGGACATCGTGCGCGGATCGCCGGATGTCGCCCGAGCATCCGCTGACCGGTGCGCGTAACGCCGGTCGACGTGCGCGTGAGGTCGGGGGCGCGAACGCCGCGCGCTCCTAGCGTGTGGGCACCGCGGGGCATCCGACCCCGCTCACCCGAAGGAGCCGCTATGCCCGACTATCGCAAGAGCTTCCGCGCCGCCGCCGTCCAGGCCGAACCCGTCTGGAATGACGTCGACGGAGGTATCGACAAGCTGGAGTCCTACGCACGCGACGCCTCTCACGGCGGGGCCGAGATCGTCGCGTTCCCGGAGGTGTGGATCCCCGGCTACCCGTGGTTCCTGTGGCTGGATTCGGTCGCCTGGCAGTCGCAGTTCGTCGTTCCCTACGCGGCCAACTCGATCGAGATCGGCAGCCCGGAGTGGCAGCGGCTCGAGGGCATCGCCCGTTCGATCGGCATCTCTCTCGCGTTCGGCTTCAGCGAGCGCGCGGGCGGTTCGCTGTACATGGGGCAGGCGGTGATCGGAGCCGACGGACGCACACTCAGCACGCGCCGCAAGCTCAAGCCGACGCACGTCGAACGTACGCAGTTCGGCGACGGCGACGGCTCCGACGTCGTGGTGGTCGACACCCCGGTCGGTCGCGTCGGATCGCTCAACTGCTGGGAGCACCTGCAGCCGTTGACCAAGTACGCGATGTTCTCGCAGGACGAGCAACTGCACGTCGCGGCATGGCCGAGCTTCTCGATCTTCGGCGGCGCGGTCAACGCCCTCGGGCCCGAGGTGAACGTCGGCGCGTCACGGCAGTACGCCGTCGAGGGGCAGACGTTCGTGCTCGCTCCCTGCGCGACGGTCGGGCCCGCCGCCCAGGAGCTGTTCGCCGACTCCGAGGCCAAGCGCGCCATGCTGCCGCTCGGCGGCGGCTACGCTCGCATCTTCGGCCCCGACGGCAGCTCGCTCGCCGACCCTCTCGCCCCCGACGAGGAGGGCATCCTCTTCGCCGACATCGACTACTCCGCCATCCTGGCCGCCAAGAACGCCGCCGACCCGGTGGGGCACTACTCCCGGCCCGACGTCTTCACCCTGCACCACCGCGACATGGGCCGGTTGCCCAAGGTGACGGCATCCGGTGCCGATGTCCCGCCGGCCGCCGTAGTCGAAGCCGATGAGCTCGTCGCTGCCGATACGGCGCGATGACGCTCCGCGCTGTCTGACGCCTCGGCTCGGGTCGACGCGCTGACGACCCGGCGAGCCCGGATGCCACGGTCTCGGCGCCCCGCGAGGGCCCGGGGCCGTGGCATCCGGCGATGTTTCCCCCGTCCCGCGTGCGAAACTCCGGAGTTTCGGTGCCGGTGGCGGCTGAATCGGTCCCGTGGGGGATGTCTCGCCACGTTTCTCGGGAGTTTCGCACGGCCGGTGGCATGGACCTCGCGACAGTCAGTCGCCCGCGTGCCGGTCCAGGAACGCGAACACCTCGGCGTCGTCGACGCCGGGGAACATACCGCGGGGGAGCGGCGAGAACATGTGCCGGTGCACGCGGGCGCTCGGCCACGCCTTGCCCGACCAGCGTTCGGCCGCCTCGGAGTCGGGGCGACGGCAGCACGACTCGTCGGGGCAGCGTGAGACGCCGCGCGTCGAGGTCTCGCGGCCGCGGAACCAGCGCGCGTCGTCGAAGGGCACCCCCACGGTGATCGAGAAGTCACCGTCGGATGTCGAGCCGGTCTGGGTCGAGCACCAGAACGTCCCGGCGGGGGTGTCGGTGTACTGGTAGTGCTCGGTGGTGCGGTTGTGCTCGTCGAAGGCCGATCGCGCCGAGAACTTCTTGCACACGATCTGCCCCTCGACCGACCCGGTCACGTCGGTGGGCAGGGGGAGGCCGTCGTTCTCGTACACGCGCGAAATGGCCCCGTCGCCGTCCACGCGGAGGAAATGCAGACGGATGCCGAGATGCGCCGTCATGAGATTCGTCATCCGCATCGCGGCGGCCTCGTGCGTGACGCCGAACGCGTCACGGAAGTCTTCGACGGCGAGGTTGCGGTCCTTCTTCGCCTGAGCGAGGAACGCGACGGAGCTCGTTTCGGGCATGAGACAGCAGGCGGCGTAGTAGTTGATCTCGAGGCGCTGCTGCAGGAAGTCCGCGTAGTCGGTGGGTGGCCGGTGCCCGAGCAGACGGTGGGCCATCGCCTGCAAGGCCATCGAGCGCAGACCGTGGCCACCGGGAATGGATGCCGGGGGAAGGTAGATGCGTCCGTTCTCGAGGTCGGTGACCGAGCGGGCCGAGTGGGGGAGGTCGCTGACGTAGATCAGCTCGAAGCCCAACTGCTCGGCCATGATGCTCACCGTGCGGTGGGTCAGGGCGCCGGAGGAATGACCCGCGGCCTTGAGCTGCTTCTCGGCCAGCTTCTCGATGTCCGGCAGGTGATTGTCGACCGCGCGCATGCGCAGGCGCATCTCGGTGTTCGCGCGCCGCGCCTCTTCGGGGCTCGCGATCGTCTCGCGCTCCCGGCGCTGCAATTCGCGGTGCAGGCCGAGCACGGCTTCGATCGTCTCGTCGCTGGTGCCCTTGGTCACCTTCATGGGAGGGATGCCGAGCTGCTGGAAGAACGGGCTCGACTGCGCGCGCTCGAGCTCGATCTCGAGCGCCGCGCGCCGGTTCGGCGGCTCGGTCGAGAGCAGCTCGGTGACCTCGGTCTCGGTCGCGCGGGCGATCTCCTGCAGGAGGGAGAGCTTCGGCTCGCGCTTACCGTTCTCGATCAGGCTGAGCTGGCTGCCCGCGACGCCCACCAGCGCGCCGAGTTCGTCCAGGGTGAGCCCGCGCGCGAGTCGGTGGTGGCGGATGCGGTGTCCGAGCGTGGTCAGTTCGAGCGACAAGGCCATTCCTTGACCATATCGAAAGAACGGCAGTTTTTATGACAACTTTTGGCCTAAAGATTGGCTAGGAGCCGGTCAGAGTAGGGGAACACCACAGAATTCCGCTCAAAGGAGACGACATGGCCCTCGCCGACATCTTCGCCCGCCCCACCGGCCGCGCCGCCGCGACCGCTCCCGTCGCCCGCCCCGGTTACGGCGCGCGTCCTGACGTCGACGGTCCCGGTATGCCCGGCCTCCTCGCCTGGGTCGACCAGGTCGCCGCCCTCACGCAGCCCGACCGCATCCACTGGGTCGATGGTTCCGCTGCCGAGAACGACGCACTCCTTCGCGAGATGGTCGACGAGGGCAAGCTCATCAAGCTCAACCCCGAGTGGCGCCCGGGCTCCTACCTCGCGCGTTCGCACCCCGGCGACGTCGCCCGCCTCGAGTCGCGCACCTACATCGCATCCGAGAGCGAAGAGGATGCCGGCCCCACCAACAACTGGATCGCCCCGGCCGAGATCCGCGAGACGCTGAACGGCGTCTTCGAGGGCTCCATGCGCGGTCGGACGATGTACGTCGTCCCCTTCTCGATGGGCGCCGTCGGCGGCCCCCTCAGCCACATCGGCGTCCAGATCACCGATAGCGCCTACGCCGTGGCATCCATCGGCGTCATGACCCGCGTGGGCAGCGCCGTCACCGAACAGATCGCCGCGGGGGCTCCGTGGGTGAAGACCGTGCACTCGGTCGGCGCGCCGCTCGCGCCGGGCGAGTCCGACGTCGCGTGGCCGTGCAACGACGAGAAGTACATCGTCCACTTCCCCGACACCCTCGAGGTCTGGTCGTTCGGTTCGGGCTACGGCGGCAACGCGATCCTCGCCAAGAAGTGCTTCGCCCTGCGCATCGCCTCCGTCATCGGTCGCGACGAGGGCTGGCTGGCCGAGCACATGCTCCTCATCCGCGTGATCGACCCGAAGGGCAAGGCGTACCACGTCGCCGCCGCGTTCCCCTCGGCCTGCGGCAAGACCAACCTCGCGATGCTCCGTCCGACGATCCCCGGGTGGCGCGTCGAGACCCTCGGAGACGACATCACCTGGATCCGTCCGGGTGAGGACGGGCGGCTCTGGGCGATCAACCCCGAAGCCGGCTTCTTCGGTGTCGCTCCCGGCACCGGTGAGTCCACGAACGTGACCGCGATCGAGACGCTGTGGGGCAACACGATCTTCACGAACGTCGCGCTCCGCCCCGACGGCGACGTCTGGTGGGAGGGCCTGACCGACGAGGCGCCCCCGCAGCTCATCGACTGGGAGGGCAAGCCCTGGACGCCCGCGTCGGGCCGCCCCGCCGCGCACCCCAACTCGCGTTTCACGGTCGGCGCCGCGCAGTGCCCGCAGATCGCGCAGGACTGGGAGGCCCCCGAGGGCGTTCCTCTCGACGTCATCCTGTTCGGCGGACGCCGCGCGACGAACGTCCCGCTCGTCGTCGAGGCCACGGACTGGTCGCACGGCGTCTTCCTCGGCTCGACGGTGTCTTCGGAGAAGACCGCCGCGCAGGAGGGAACCGTTGGCGAGCTGCGCCGCGACCCGTTCGCGATGCTGCCCTTCTGCGGCTACAACATGGGCGACTACTTCGGCCACTGGCTGAACGTCGGCCAGAAGCTCCGCTTCGACCGGGCTCCGCGCATCTTCCAGGTCAACTGGTTCCGCAAGGGCGACGACGGCCGCTTCCTCTGGCCCGGCTTCGGTGACAACGCCCGCGTGATCGACTGGATCATCCGCCGCGTCGACGGACAGGTCGACGCCGTGGACAGCCCGATCGGCCGCCTGCCCCGCGTGGACGACCTCGACCTGTCGGGTCTCGAGATCCCCGCCACCGACCTCGATGAGCTGTTCGCGATCGACCGTGACTCGTGGCTCGCCGAGGCCGACCTGACCGAGGAGTTTTTCGACACCTTCGGTTCGCACCTTCCCGCCGCCCTCCGCGCCGAGCTCGCGGCCCTGCGCTACCGCCTGCAGCGCGCCTGATTCCGCTCGCCCCGTCCCGCCTCCCGCGCGGGCGGGGTGAGCCCTTCGAATCCGATGCCCCTCCCGTTCTTGGCGCGCAGGAGGGGCATCGGTACGTCCACGCCGGGCGTGACCCGCGCCCCGCGGGCGTCCCGCCGGCCCGAGCCGTCGCACGGGCGTTGCCGCGGCGCCGGGGCCGTTGCGCTGGCGTTCGCGTGGCGCCGAGCCGTTGCGATGGCGTTGGTGCGGCGCTGAGCTGTCGCGCGAGCGCTCCCGCGGCACCGGTTCGTCGCATAAACGCTGCTTGCTCACGGAAACGCGTGCAGAGCGCGTTTCTGTGCGCGGATCGCGTTTATGCGTGCTGGCGGGCGAGCGGCGGCGCGGGAGCCCGCGCGGACAGCGGTCCGTGGTATCGGGGCGCGTCCGCGCGGGGCGTCCGCGCCGTGGCGGTCGCGCATAAACGCTGTCTGCTCACGCAAACGCGTGCAGAGCGTGTTTCCGTGCGCGGATCGTGTTTATGCGTGCGCGCACACCCGCCCCGAAGCCCCGAGCCGCCCGCGGCCAGCAGCGACCCACCCCGCGCCCGACCGCCGGCCGAAGCCGACCCCGCTACACCAGCAGCTGATGCTTCGCCAGATCCCGATACAGGGGAGTGGATGCCACGAGCTCGCTGTGCGTGCCCTGACCGACGACGCGGCCGTTCTCGAGCACGACGATGAGGTCACTGTCGACGACCGTCGACAGGCGGTGCGCGATGACCAGGAGGGTGCGGTCGGTCGCCACCGCGTCGATCGCCTCGCGCATACGTTGCTCGTTCACGCCGTCGAGCGACGAGGTCGACTCGTCGAGCAGCAGCACAGGGGGAGCCGCCAGCAACGCTCGCGCGATCGCGAGGCGCTGACGCTCGCCGCCCGAGAGCATCACGCCGTCTTCGCCGACGGGGGCGTCGACGCCGAGGGGGCTCCGCTCGAGCACGTCGCCGAGGTTGACCTCGCGCAGCACGCGCTCGCAGTCGGCATCGGATGCCGCGGGCGAGGCGAGCCGCAGATTGTCGGCGATTGTGCCGGCCAGGGTCGGGGCGTCCTGCTCGACGTACCCGAAGCGGGCCCGCAGCTCGTCGCGCGCGAGCTCGCGGGCATCCACGCCGTCGACGAGGATCGCGCCGTCGGTCGGGTCGTAGAAGCGCTCGACGAGCGACAGGATCGTGCTCTTGCCCGCCCCCGACGGCCCCACCAGTGCCACGCGCGACCCGCGGGGCACCGTGAACGACACCCCGCGCAGCACCTCGCGGTCGCTCTCCGCGGGAAGCTCCTCCGTCTCGAGGTGGACATCGGCGAGGACCGAGCGGGCCTCCCGGGCCGCCGCCTCGCGTGCCTTCACGACGTGCTCGGGGTACCGGAACCGCACGTCGCGGAACTCCAACGCAGCGGCATCCGGAATCGAGCCCGCCGCCCGCGGCTGGTCGCCATCGCTCTCGAGGGGAAGATCGAGGACCTCCTGGATGCGTCCGAGTGCGCCGAGCGCCTGATTCACCGACGTGATGGCACCGATCGCCGAGGCGAGGGGCTGCACGAGCAGGAAGAGGAAGATCACGAAGGTGACGAGCGACGCGACGTCGATCGCTCCGGATGCCACGCGGTACCCGCCGACGCCCAGCACGACGAGCAGCGAGACCTGTAGCGCGACGAAGGCGATCGGAACGATCAGAGCCGACACCCGCGCGATGCGCACCCCGGCGTCGTACGCGGCGGTGGCGGTTCGCGTCACAGCCGCGGCCTCCCGTTCCGTCGCCCCGGCGGCGCGGATGGTGCGAATCGAGCCCACCGCCCGCTCGACCCCCGACGAGAGCTCGCCGACCCGCGCCTGGTGGTCGGCGGAGGCCGCGCGGATGCGCGTGCTGAGCAACACGACAACCGCCAGCGAGGCACCCACGACGACGACGATCAGTCCGAGCAGCAGCGGGTCGATGAACGCCATCGCGATCACGGCGCCGACGAGGATGAGCGCGTTGCCCACGGCATCCGCGAATCCCTGCGTGAGGACGGCATACAGCAGCGTGGTGTCGGTGCCCACGCGCGAGACGAGATCGCCGGTGCGGCGGGCGTCGAACTCGCTGATGGGCAGGCGCAAGATGCGGGCGATCAGGCGCCTTCGCGACGAGTACACGACCGCGGTGCCCGTGCGCTGAAGCAGGTAGTGCTGGAAACCCGAGATCACCGAAGACAGCACGACGAAGGCTACGAGCAGCCAGACGAGGGCGCCGAGGGGTACGGCGTTTTGCACACGCGAGATGACCTCGCCGACCAGCAGGGGCTGCGCGAGCGTCGCGGCGGCGCCCAGCACGCTGAGTACGGCGACCACGGCGAGGGTGCGCTTGTGCTCGAGCAGGAACGGCAGCAACTGGCGGAACGACGCGCGCGGCCCTTCGGGGGTGCGACGGCCGCGCCGGCCACGCGCGGGGGCGGGAGAAGACATGCGGACCTCGGGAAAGGAAGATGGGGTGCTTCGACCGTACCCCTCACCGCCGACACGGCCGGTCGAGCTGGTTCGCCGGTGGACGAAACTCCTGAGAAGCCCTCGGCGGCCGCGCGATGTCAGCCGCGGCCGAGGCCTGACAGCGCAGGAACTCAGGAGTTTGGCCCGCCACGCCCTCAGGCGGCCCCTGCCGCGACCCGCCCGGCCGCCCGCCCCGGCCACCCGCCCCGCGGTGGGCCCCCGGGGCAGCCCCGCCCCGCCCCGCGGCAGGCCCCCGGGACACCACGGCCCCGCCCCGCGGCAGGCCCCCGGGACACCACGGCCCCGCCCCGGCCCATGTCGGAGCCCCTCGATATGGTGGAGCCGTGTCTGAGCCCGTGATCGCCGCAAGAGACCTGGTCAAGCGCTACCGCGCGAAGGGCAAGGCCGACTTCGTCGCGGTCGACGGGCTGTCGTTCGAGGTGGCGCCGGGCGAGTCCTTCGGCCTGCTCGGGCCCAACGGCGCGGGAAAGTCGACGACCATGAAGATGATCGGCGCCGTCTCGACGCGAACCGCGGGCGACCTGAGCATCCTCGGCCTCGACCCCGATCACTACGGTCCCGAGATCCGTTCGCGGCTCGGTGTGATCCCCCAGCAAGACAACCTCGACGCCGAGCTGAACGCGCGCGAGAACCTCTACGTCTACGGCCGTTACTTCGGGCTGCCCGGCAAAGTCTGCGCGCAGAAGGCCGAAGAGCTGCTGGCGTTCGCCCAGCTCGAAGACAAGGCGACGAGCAAGGTCGAGCAACTCTCCGGCGGAATGAAGCGCCGTCTCACGATCGCCCGGGGGCTCATCAACGATCCGCGCATCCTGCTACTCGACGAGCCGACCACCGGACTCGACCCGCAAGCGCGACACGTGCTGTGGGACCGCCTCTTCCGCCTCAAGGAACGCGGTACGACGCTCGTGCTGACGACGCATTACATGGACGAGGCCGAGCAGCTGTGCGACCGGCTCATCGTCGTCGACAAGGGCCGGATCATGGCCGAGGGCTCGCCCGCGTCGCTCATCCGCGAGCACTCGAGCCGCGAGGTGCTCGAGGTGCGATTCGGCTCCGATCGCAACGAAGAGGCCGCCCGCGCCCTCGGCGGCATCGGCGACCGCGTCGAGGTGCTCCCCGACCGGGTGCTCGTCTACGCCCACGACGGCGAAGCCGCCCTCGAACGCGTCGTGGCCGCGGGGTACTCGCCCCTGACGTCGCTCGTGCGGCGATCGAGCCTCGAAGACGTCTTCCTCCGCCTCACCGGACGGTCGCTGATCGAATGAGCACACCCCAGACCCCGGATGCCGTTCGCCACCCCTCCGCCGACGAGTTGCGCGCGGAGGTGCTCGCGTGGGCGCGCAAGCCGCGCCGATACGGCTCCTGGTACGTCACCGAGCACATGGTCCGCACGATGCGCGCCTACGGTTGGACGATCGTCGTCGGCGCCCTCGGTCAGCCGATCCTCTACCTGCTCGGTCTGGGCCTCGGCCTCGCCGCGCTCATCCAGGGCCAGATCGACGATGGCGGGCGTGCCGTGCCCTACCTCGTCTTCATCGCGCCCGCGCTGCTGGCCACGGCGGCCGTGGGAGTGGCATCCGAGGAGTTCACGTACCCCGTGATGTCGGGCTTCAAGTGGCGCCGCTACTTCTACGGCTTCAACGCCTCGCCGCTGTCGTCGGCGCAGATCGCGAACGGCGTCGTCCTGGGTGCCTCGGCACGCATGTTCGTCGGCGTCGCGGCCTACTACCTCTTCATCTGGCTGTTCGGCGCCGTCCCCGAGCCCGCCACGGGATGGCTGTCGATCCCCGTGGGCCTGCTCGCCGGGGTGAGCTTCGGCGCGCCCCTCATGGCCTTCGCGGCTTCCCTCGAAGAGGACAAGGGGCAGTTCGCTCTCGTGCAACGGTTCGTCTTCGTCCCGATGTTCCTGTTCTCGGGCACGTTCTACCCCCTCTCGACGCTGCCGTGGTTCCTGCAGCCCATCGGATGGGTCTCGCCGCTGTGGCACGCGACCGAGGTCGGACGCATGCTCACGTACGGTCCCCTCGAGCCGCTTCCGGCGCTCGGACACCTGGCGTACCTGCTCGCGCTCGCCACGGGAGGGTACCTGGTGGCGCGACGCATCTTCGAACGGAGGCTCGCCGCATGAGCGCCGTCACGACCGAGCGCCCCGCGCGTCGCCGCGGCGGCGTCGGAGCCCTCTGGGCCGGCAACCCGCAGGCGGTGCTGCAGCGCAGCTTCCTGGCGGCGCGGTCGTCGAACTGGGTCGTGGTGGTATCGGGCTTCTTCGAGCCGGTGCTGTACCTGGCGTCGATGGGCATCGGTCTGGGCGCGCTCGTGGGTGAGGTCACGACCTCCACGGGCATGGTCGTCCCGTACGCCGCGTACATCGCGCCGGCGCTTCTCGCGGTCTCGGCGATGAACGGCGCCGTCTACGACTCGACGTGGAACGTCTTCTTCAAGCTCAACTACGGCAAGCTCTACGAGGGGATGCTGTCGACCTCGCTGGGTCCGCTCGACGTCGCGCTCGGCGAGATCCTGTACGCGCTGATGCGCGGGCTGGTCTATGCGTGCGGCTTCATGGTCATCATGCAGCTGTTCGGGCTGAATCTCGCGCCGACCGCGATCCTCGCCCTTCCCGCGGTGGTGCTCATCGCGTTCGGCTTCGCGAGCCTCGGCATGGCGATCACGAGCTACATGAAGACTTTCCAGCACATGGACTGGATCACCCTGATCATGCTGCCGATGTTCCTGTTCTCCGCGACGTTCTTCCCGATCACGACGTACTCCGAGCCGATCCAGTACCTCGTGCAAGCCTTCCCGCTCTGGCACGGGGTCGAACTCATCCGGGGGCTCACGACCGGGTCGCTCTCGCCCGCGCTGCTCTGGCACGTGCTCTACTACGTCGTCATGATCGCGGTCGGCCTGTTCTTCACGACCAAGCGCCTGCGCGCCCTGTTCCTCGACTGACCGGCGTCGACCCCTGAACGGCGGATGCCACGAGGCCGAGGCCCCGTGGCATCCGCTGTTCCGCATCCGGAGGTTACGGCGCGGTCGCCCCGGCGGCGATGTTCTCGTCGTAATCGACGTCCTTCGTCTCGGGGGAGAGCACCACCGCGATGAGGGTGAGGACGCCCATCGCCGACAGATAGACGCCGACCAGCCACGGGTTGCCGTCGCCGGCCGCCCAGAGCGCCACCGCGACGATCGGCGCGAGGGCCGCCCCGAGGATCGACGAGACGTTGTACGAGATCGCCGAGCCGGTGTAGCGGACGTTCGTCGGGAACAGCTCGGGCAGCACCGCGCCCATCGGGCCGAACGTCGTCCCCATCAGCAGGAAGCCGATGATGAGGAAGGCCTGGACGAGGAGGCGCGTGGAGCCCGCGTCGGTCTGCGGCGTGAGGAAGAACGAGAACGTCAGACCGAACACGATGATCGCGATCGTCACCCCGATCAGCAGACGCTTGCGCCCCAGACGGTCGGCCACCGGTCCCGACAGCATCGTGAAGATGCCGAAGAAGACGACGCCGATGATCTGCATGATGACGAAGTCGGTGTATCCGAAGCCCAGACCGGGGACGTACGCGGCCGCATCGAAAGGCGTTCCCGCCTTCTCCGCGGCCGCGGCGGCGCCGGCCTCCGTGGGCTTGGTGCCGTACGAGAGCGTGAAGCTCGTCATGAGATAGAAGAGCACGTACGTCGCCAGCATGATGAACGTGCCGAGGATCAGCTGCTTCCAGTTGCGGCGGATGGCCTCGCCGAGCGGGAACTTCTTGATGACGCCGGTCTTCTCGGCCTTGGCGAACGACTCGCTCTCGACGAGCTTGAGTCGCACCCAGAGGCCGACGATCACCATGACGGCCGAGAACAGGAACGGCACGCGCCAGCCCCACGCGAGGAACTCCGCCGAACGCTGGGCGGTGCCGTCGGGGTGCGGCAGGGCGAAGTTGATGATAAGGAAGATGCCGTTGGCGATGATGAAGCCGATCGGCGCACCCAGCTGCGGGAACGTGCCGTACCAGGCCCGCTTGCCCTTCGGGGCGTTCTCGGTCGCCACGAGGGCCGCGCCCGACCACTCGCCGCCGAGGGCGAACCCCTGCGCGAGACGCATGATCAGCAGCAGGATCGCCGCCCAGACACCGATCTCGTTGAAGGTCGGCAGGCATCCGATGAGGAAGGTCGCGACACCCATGGTGAGAAGGGATGCCACGAGAGTGGCCTTGCGGCCGAAGCGGTCACCGAAGTGGCCGAAGACGATCGCGCCGAGAGGTCGGGCGACCATGGCGGCGCCGAAGACGCTGAACGAGAGCAGCAGAGAGGTCGTGTCGTTGCCGGTCGGGAAGAAGAGGACGGGGAAGACGAGGACCGCGGCGGTGGCGTACGCGTAGAAGTCGTAGAACTCGATCGTCGTGCCGATGAGGCTCGCGGTGATGACACGGGAGCGCGGATTGGCGGGAGCGGACGACGCGGGGACGGTGGGGGATGAGGAAGTCATGATGGCCTGACGAGAGAGCGATCGGTTGCGTCCGTCGTGGGAGCGCGGGGTGGGGCGGGACGGATGCCGGGGGTGCTGGCATCCGGGATCGCCGAACAGCACCCGGAGGCGATCCCGGATGGGGACCGCCGACCGTTCAGTCTATGCGCGCGCTGGGAGGGCGGACGCGTCAGCGCCAGAGCACCGCGAGCGCGGCATTCAGCAGGGTCAGGATGCCGACAAGCCAGAACACCGCGGGTGCCAGGTCGGCGCCGCGCTTCTGTCGCGCCGAGCCGATGCCGAGGAGCGCGCCGATCGCGAGGAGGACGACGAGTTTGACGCCGATCTTGGTGTAGTTGAGGTCGTGATCCAGGCCCCACGGGGCCGCCAGGGCCAGACCCGAGACGAGCGCGATCACGAGGGCATAGTTCATCAGCGGCGTCACGCGCACCCGCCGTGCCACGGCCTCGACGACCCACGCGCCGAAGAGGATCGCGAACCCCACGAGGTGGACGAGGACGACGGCGTGACGCAGGATCTCCATACCGGTCAGGGTAGGGATCCCGCGGCTCCGACGCCAGGAAGGCGGGCCTCACCGCGACGTGCGAAGCCGAGCGGCCCCGAGCGCGTGAACTCGGGGCTCGGCTCGGGCGAAAACAGCCGTGAGCCGGAAGGGGCCCGCGCCCCCTGGTGCGACCCTGGACGGCGTGTGCCCTCCCGAGCGCGCGAAGTCGGAGGAAAAGGTGCCCCAGATCGTTTTCGTCTCCGACGACGCCATCCACCCCCTCACGAGCGGCGGTCGGCTCGAGCTGTGGGGTGAGCTCCGCGCATTCGAGCTCGCCGGCGTCACGGTGCACCTCGTGGTCTTTCATCGTGAGCAGATCAGCGACGACGATCGTCGCCGGACGATGGCTCTGGCGGACTCCGTCCAGTTCGTCGCACGGCGCGGGTTCGTCCGCGCGACGTGCCGGCACCCGGCCTCGCCGTACCAGGTGTCGTCCCGGGCGATGCCGCCCACGGTGGTCGATGAGATCGTGGGGGCCTGTGCCGGCTCGGTGGACGCCATCGTCGCCAGCCACGAGTGGACACTCCCCGCTGCTCGCCGCATCTCGTCGGCACTGGGCCGTCCGCCGATCGTGCTGCGCAGCCACAACGACGAGGTCGCGTACTACCGATCGCTCGCGGCACACGCGACCGGTTCCAAGCGGATCTATCTCCGTATCGAGAGCGCGCGAATCCGCAGGGCGCTGCGGCACCAGCAGATGTGGAGGGGCGTCGCGGCGACCGCGGTGATCTCGCCGGCCGACGAGCACGCGTACGCGGGCACGGGCATCCCCGTGTCAGTGGTCCCCCCGACCTTCGACATCGCGCCACGCGCGCGTGCGCGCCCGAAGCCGGGGCGAACGATCGGATTCATCGGCGCGCTCGACTCGTCGCACACGGAGGAGGGGCTTCGGTGGTTCGTGCGGGAGGTCTTCTCCGTGCTCCACGAAGCGGACCCCACGACGCGGCTCGTCGTCGCGGGCCGGCGCGCGAGCCCGGCGCTGACATCACTCCTCCGCTCCGCTGCGGGCGTCGAATTCCTCGGTGAGGTTGGTGAAGCCGCCGAGGTCTACGACCGCGCCCGGGTCTTCGTGAACCCGATCTTCTCCGGGAGCGGCGTCAACATGAAGATCGGTCCGGCCATGGCCCACGGCCTTCCCATCGTCACGACGACCATCGGGGCGCGCGGGTTGTCTTTTCTCCTGCCCGCCCTCCTCGTCGCGGACGACGCGTCGTCGATGCGGGCGGACCTGTCTTCCCTGTTGGGCGATGACGACCGTTGTCAGAAGCTGAGCGCGAGGGGGGTCGCAGCCCTGCGCGCGCACCATCCCGAGACGACTGGGCGTATGCTCCGCGACCTGGTGACGACGCTGCGGGTGGGCGCGTGACCTCGGCGACGGACGCATCCCGGTACCGCCTGCGCATCGCGTCGGGTGCAGCAGGCGCTCTGCCATCGCCCGTTCCGTCGGATGAAGACCGCCGCCGTCGTCGTCAACTCGCCGTGGTCCTCCTTCTCGGCGGGTGGTGGTGCGCCGCCGGTCCGCTCGTCAGCTTGATCATCGCGGGACGCCTGCCGGCCGACCGGCTGTCGACGGGACGTATCGCCGATACGGAACTCGGGGTGCTGGTGCAATCCTGGGGGGCGCCGCTCTGCGTCGCCGGCTGTCTGAGCATCGTCGTGTGGAATCTCGTGAGAGACCCGGCGCGGGCCCGCCCCCTTTGGCCGCTCGCGTCGATGATGCTGCTCTTCGCCGCCATCGCCGTGGCGAACCTGGCCGCATCGGGTGGCGAGCTCCGCTCCGGCTCACGGATCGCCCTCCTCCTCGCTCTCACGATCTGGTCCATTCAGCCCCGCTTGGAAGATCTTCGAGTCCTCGGGTCCGTCGGTCTGGTGATCGTCGCGATCTCGGTTCTGCTGCTGCCGTCCGGGAAGACCTGGATGCCGGCAGCCGATGTCGTGCTCCAAGAGAAGGCGCTCATCGGCACGCAACTGATGGCCGGCCCGTTCGGCCAGAGCAACGTTCTCGGGCTGGCGCTCGGCGTCACCCTGCCGTTCGTTTTCCTGTTCCGCCGCATGTGGGTGCGCCTGGGGGCTTTCGGGCTGCTGACGTTCTTCCTCGTCCTGACGGGAAGCCGGAGCACGCTGATCGGCGTGGCGGGCGCCGCGGTGATCGGGGTCATCGTCGTGTGCGTGCGGGATCGATTCCTGTCCGGCCTCGTGGCCGCCCTCGGCGCGGTCGGTCTCGTCATCGTGTCGTTCTGGGTTCCGCTCGGCACGTCCGACCCGCAGGCATTCACTCAGCGCGGGTCGATCTGGATGATCTCCCGCGCGACCTGGGGGGCGACGACGGAATCGTTCCTGTTCGGACAGGGGCTGGAGTACTACGGAGTCGGAGGCCACTTCGCCGTCTTCGATCACGGCTCTCCGACCTACCACGGTCACAACGAGTTCGTCAGCATCATGACGACCTCGGGGCTGCTTTCCCTGGTCGCGTTCCTGGGCGTCGTCGCGACGGCGTTGTACGGCCTGCTCCGCACGACGGGCCGTGGGCGTCGCACCGGACTCTTCGCGACCGTGACGCTCCTGGGGTGCGGGATCGCTGAGACGCCTCTGCGCATCGACGCGATCGACTCCCTGGGGTGGCTGACCTGGTTCAGCCTCTTCTCGATCGTCGTCGCCGTCTCGAGCACTCACGACGTCGTAGACACCCTCAGCCGTTCGAGGTCGACCTCGCTGTAAGTGCGGCGAACCTGCTCGTCGTTTCCGTCCAGAACGTTCGTCGCCATGAGCGCCGTGCGCTGAGAGCCCGGCACCGCGGGGTGGTGAACGGGAGTGTCGAACACCTGTCGCGGAGAGAATCCACTGCGGACGGTTGCACGATGAAGCCAGAGGTCGTCGCCGCGCGGACACTCGTCGAGGAAGCGCGTCCCGTATCGGCAGGCCTCCTCGAGGACGGCGAACGGGTAGAGGACGCCGCCGACTCCGTTGAGCACCAGTCGGATGTCCGGCCTCGATGTCGTGCTCAATCCCCACGTTCGGTACGGGGCCACGGAGCCGTCGTCGAGGAAGCGCATCACCTCACCGCGATAGCCGATCGTGCTCCGGGGATACTCCCGATGCCGGTCGAGGAGCGTTTCCAGCCACCGGTGCGGATAAAGGACGTCGTCGTCGGCCGTCACCAGGGGCACCTCCGCATCGCGCCACCGCGTCGCGTACGGGTAGTACTTCTTGTGCGCACCGAAGTCGTCGCATCCGTGCACTTCCAGTCCCCTGCGCTGCAGGTCACGGAGCACGCGGGGGATGCCTGCGTCGAGGTCGTCGTGGGCGAGCCACAGGATGAGCCGTCGGGGACGCACGGAGCCTTCGCCGATGGACTCTATCGCCGCGAACACGGTGGCGATCCGATGCCCATAGGAGGTGAGGCTCACCACCGCGGGAGCATCGCCCACCACGGGCCGACGGCGGATCGCCGCTGTGGCGCGCCAACCCGCAATGCGGAGGCGTTTGGCGATGGCCGTGGTGATCTTTCGCGCGTGCACGGGTGGGAACGTAACAGCCGGCGGGAGCCGCCCGGGATACCGCTGTTTCACTGGAGGCATCGTGAAGTGACCGCCCGACCGCGTCCGACGATTCCCCGCTTTTCCGCTCCCGGAGGTCCGAGTGACTGCTTCGCGCGCGACGGCCGCCACGAGTTGGACGGCGGTGTCCGTCTTCTCGACCTCTGCCGCCCAGCTCGCCATGATGCTGGTCCTCGCCCGCATCCTCGATCTCGAGCAGATGGGATTGGTCTCGACCGTTCTGATCTGCTCGTCGTTCCTCGAGATCTTCGTCGGGCTGGGCCTCACGGCCGCGCTCATCCAGCGTCGAAGAGTTACGTCCCGTGAACTCTCGAGCGTCCACTGGGCCAACCTCGCGCTGGCCCTGATCGCGTTCGGCGCCGTCTGGGCCGGATCCGGACCGATCGCGGCACTGTTCGGCGCGCCGGCTGCGGCTCCTCTGGTCGTCGTGACGGCCTTCGCTTTCGTCTTCACCGCGGCGGGTCAGGCGCACCGTGCGGTGCTCGAGAAGCGACTCGACTTCCGACCGCTCGGCATCGCGGACGTGGCTTTCGCTCTCGTGTCGCTCGTCAGCGCCGTGCTTCTCGCGCTCGCCGGGTGGGCGGCGATGAGCGCGGCCGTGGGACTCGTCCTGGGCGCAGCGGCTCGTACGGTCGTCTTCGTCGTCTCGGCGAGACGGGTGGCGCGCATCCGTGCGCACTTCCGCCTCGCCGAGCTCCGCCGGTTCTTGCGCTACGGCGTGTGGCAGTCGGCGGACGGCGTCCTGAACTACATCGGAAACACCCTCGCGACCATCGCGACCGGGCGCTTCGTCAGCACGGCCGCCCTCGGCGGTTTCAACCTGGCTTTCACCCTCGGGGTGAGTCTGGCCGGACGCGTCAGCCCCATCCTCACACGCGTGCTCTTCCCGTACTTCGCGATCATTCAGGACGACAAGACGCGCGTTCGTGACGCCTACCTGAAGATGCTGACGCTGGTCGGCATCCTGAACATCCCCGTGCTGGTCTGCGTCAGCCTGGTGGCGGACGATGCGATGACCGTCGTCTACGGCGAGAAGTGGGCCCCGTTCGGGCCGGTTCTGGCTGTCCTCGCCCTGGCGGGGGCGCTCCGTTCGCTCGGCTATCCGGTCGGCTCCCTCCTCGCGGGCACCGACAATCTCCGTCTCGGGGTCTTCCTCAACGTCGGCCGAACCATCGTCAACGTGCCGTTGATCCTGGGGATGACGCTCGCGTGGGGCGTCGACGGTGCGGCGTGGTCGATGGTCGTCATGGCCGTGGTCAGCTACGTGCTCGGCTACGTGTGTCTCCACCACGTCGTGCCCACCTCGCCAGGCGCCTATCTCCGTGCCAGCGTGACACCGATCGTCCTCTCGTTTCCGCCGGTCGCGGCTGTCCTCGCTGTCGGGTGGCTCACAGAGGTCGCCTCTCCGCTCGTGCGACTCGGTGCGCAGGTGGTCGCCGGTGCATGCGCCTTCGGGCTGGCCGTGCTCCTCAGTCGTGATTCGACGGTGAGCGCGATCGTTCAGTCCGTTCGCGCCAAGGTCGTGCGCGCCCCGGACCTCGACGTCGCCGTCCTGCTCCCCGCTGACGAGCGTTTCGATGGGACCGGCGGGGCGATCGCGTCGTGGGTCCGGAACGCCTATGGTGCGTTTCCCGCCGACACCGCGGTGGGAGTCTTCTGCCCGCGCGGTGACTCCGCGTTCGACGACGGCGCCGTGCGTGTCCGCCTGCCTCTTTTCGACTCTCTCGACGCTCTCATCCGCGTCGCGGCACGCCCCGTGGCGCGTTTGCTCCGCCGCAATCCGGACGGTGTCGTCCGTGTTCTGACGCTGTCCGGCCGTCTCTGGGTGTGGTGGCTCACCCCCGTGCTCCGGCGTTCGACGGTCGTGCACGTGCACAACGAGCCGGCATACGCGGCGGTGCTGCGACGCTCGGGCTACGGAGGCCGAATCGTCCTGCACATGCACAACGATCCCGTCGGTGCGATCCGTCGCACATGCGGCACGTCGTGGCCGCGCGCGACCCTCGACGAAGTGCGATCGGCCGTCGACGCCTGGGTGTTCTGCAGCGAGTACTTGGCGACGCTCGCGCGCCGGGAGTTCAGCATCACCGATGCGGTCGTCGTACCGAACGGCGCCACGGTCTCGCGTGCACAGCCGCTCTGGCACGAGGTGGGCGAGCCGCTCAGGATCGCCTACGCGGGTCGTCTGATCCCTGAGAAGGGGGCGCTGCAGGCTGTCGAAGCGGTGGCTGAACTCGCCCTGCGCCGCAGTGTCGTCTTGGATGTATTCGGGGCGAAGGCGACTGGTGCGGCCGTCGGAGAGTCCCCGTATACGCGGACTCTGCGTTCGCTTGCCGAAAAGGTGCGCGAACGCCACCCCGGTGCCACGGTCAACATCCGTGGATTCGTGCCGCCCGACCTCATGACGGCCGAACTGGCCGAGGCGGACGTGTTCCTCTACCCGTGCCAGTGGGAAGAGCCCTTCGGCATGGTTCTCCTGGATGCCATGACCGTCGGTACACCTGTCGTCTCGGTCGCGCGCGGGGGAATCCCCGAGGTCGTCGGACCGGAGGCGGGCGGTGTGGTGCTTTCACCCCACGCGAGCGCTGTCGAGCTCGCGGATGCCGTCGATCGGATTGCCACCGACCCTCGTTACACCGATCGGCGCCGCGCCGCGCGCCGCGTGGCCGAGGAGCGCTTCGGATGGGATGCCATCGCACGGCGTCTGATCGACGTGCTCGCCATCGGCTGACGACGACGTTCAGCCCAGCGCGGCGAGAAATGCGCGCGTGTCGCGTCGTCGCGTGGACGGAAGGATCCTTCTGATCACGTCCGAGACGTGAGCGGGCGCGGGCTCGGCATCCGGCTGCGTGTCCATCGAGAGGGCGACGCTCGCCCAATCGGTGTCTCCCGCGAGCATCCCCTGTTCGCAGTGCGTGACCTGGATCGGCAGGCGCAGCTCGATGGAGCGCCGACGTCCGCGCGCGAGAAGGAGACAGAGGAGCCGGAACGTCGCGTGCCGGAGGGGGCGCAGTCCCCACGGGCGTGGCCATTTCGGGGTCGGGTGGAACGGAGCGAGGACGTAGGTCAGCCCGGGCTTCGAGACATGGGATCCCAGAGCCCTCCAGGAGAGTTCATCCCAGGCACCGCCGCCGCACGACATCCACAGATGGCGCGTGGCGTCCTCCCGGAATGCCCGGCCGGTCACGGCGAAACTCGAGGTACCCCCCGGGACGTGGGCCCATCCGGGGCGCAACGGGCTGATGGTGCCGTGCTCCGAGGCGAGGGCGTACAGCAATCGGTAGTCGGCGGTGCCATCGACCAGCAGTCGGAGAGCCTCCGGTCGATGGAGGTGGTCGTCTTCGACGAAGTAGACGAGGTCGTCGTCATCGGGCCGAATTCTCGATCGGACGGCGCGGATGACGGGGCGCCACGACTTCGCGGCGGTGCCTCCGCGCACGATGAGGAACCCGTCCGCGCGACGCAGGAGTCGGGGGACGGAACCGGGGAAGGCGAGTCCAGACGAGACGTCGACGGCGACGGTCACTCGGACGTCGATGCCCGTCGCTCGCGCGTGGTCGGCCGCTGCGAACACCGACGCAATACACCGGCCCTTGCTGTACCACGCGGGACGGTTCTTGCGATTCTCACTCGGAGTGGTTCGGAGGATGACATGGAGTACGGGGGCACGGGAGGGGGCGGGCACGGCTCCAGTGTCGCCGTCGGGCACCCCACTTCCCGTGGCCCCGGTCCATCGTCAGGGCGGGTGAGGGAGCGTGCCCCGGCGGTGGGGCTGGAAGGACGGTCCCTGATCCTGTCGAAGAGTCCGCCCCCCACGCGAAATCAGCCGCGCAGCTCCCGCAGGACCAGCGCGGTACGGATCGCCGCGTCCGCGGCCTCTTCGCCCTTGTCTTCCTTCGACCCCTCCAGGCCGGCGCGGTCGAGGCCTTGTTGCTCGTCGTCGAGGGTCAGCACGCCGAAGCCCACGGGCTTGCCCGCGTCGAGCGCGATGCGGGTGAGGCCGTCGGTCGCAGCCGATGAGACGAACTCGAAGTGCGGCGTCCCGCCCCGGATGATCACGCCGAGGGCGACGACGGCATCCGCCCCGCCGTCGAACGCGGCCTTCGCGGCGACCGGCAGCTCGAAGGACCCCGGAACGCGCACGACGCGGTACGTGGCACCCGTGGCATCCAGGACCCTCTTCGCCCCGGCGATCAGGCCGTCGGTGATGACCTCGTGCCAGGTGCCGGCGATGACGACGACGTTCAGGCCCGACGCGTCGACGCCGCCGGTCTCGGGTGCTCCACTACCAGCCATCAGGCGTCCTCTTCCTTCATGTGCGCGAGGGCGTCGCGCAGGTCGTCCTCGGCGATGATGTGACCCATCCGGTCGCGCTTCGTCTCGAGGTACTGGTGGTTGTTCGGGCCGACGCCCACGAGGAGCGGAACCTGCTCGACGACGTCGAGGCCGAAGCCGCGCAGCTGGTTCACCTTGTCGGTGTTGTTCGTCAACAGGCGCACCTGTTCGACACCGAGGTCGGCCAGGATGCCGGCCGCGGCGGCGTAGTCGCGCGCGTCGGCGGGAAGGCCGAGGGCGAGGTTGGCATCCACGGTGTCGAGGCCGCGCTCCTGCAGGTTGTAGGCCCGCAGCTTGTTGATGAGGCCGATGCCGCGCCCCTCGTGGCCGCGCATGTAGATGACGATGCCGCCGTCCTTGTCGATGCGGTCGAGTGCCGCGTCGAGCTGGGGGCCGCATTCGCACTTCAGTGAGCCGAACGCCTCACCGGTCAGGCACTCGGAGTGCACGCGGACGAGTGGGGCCTCCGTGCCCAGCTCACCTGAGACGACCGCGATGTGGTCGGTCCCGGTGACGCGGTCCTTGTACGCGAGGAAGCGGAAGACGCCGTGCGTGGTGGGCACGTTCGACTCGGCGCGCAGGCTCACCCGCCGGCGGGGCGCGGGCGCGGCATCGAGCGGCTCGGTCTCGTTGAGGTAGCCGATGAGCTGCTCGATCGTGATGACCGGGATGCCGTCGCGCTCGCCGAGTTCGAAGAGTCCGGGCAGGCGCATCATGCTGCCGTCTTCGGCGACGACCTCGGCGATGGCGGCGACCGGCTCGAGGCCCGCGAGCTTCATGAGGTCGACCGCCGCCTCGGTGTGGCCGGCCCGCTCGCGGACGCCGCCGTCGACGGCGCGCAGCGGGAGGATGTGGCCGGGGCGGATGACGCTCGTCGGCACCGACTCGGGGTCGGCGAGGACGTTGAGCGTGCGAGCGCGGTCGGCGGCGCTGATGCCGGTCGTCACACCCGACGCGGCGTCGACGCTCACGGTGTACGCGGTGCCGCGCGCGTCCTCGTTGACCGCGACCATGGGCGGCAGGTCGAGGCGGTCCGCCCACTCGGCGGGCATGGGCGCGCAGACGTACCCGCTGGACCAGCGGACGGTCCAGGCCAGGACTTCGGGGGTCGCGAGCGCGGCCGACAGGATGACGTCGCCCTCGTTCTCGCGGTTCTCGTCGTCGGCGACCAGGATCGGCCGTCCGGCGCGCAGGGCCTCCAGGGCCTCGGGGATGGTGGACAGGCTCATGCGGAGCCCCTCTCGGTCGATGCGGCGTCAGCCGCGGGGTTCTCAGATGCACGGAAGGCGAGCATGCGCTGTACGTGGCGCGCGAGGATGTCGGTCTCGAGGTTGACCGGGGTGCCGGCCACCGCTTCGCCGAGGGTTGTCGCGGCGAGCGTCTCGGGGATGAGCGACACCTCGAGCCACTGCTCCGCCTCGTGGGCATCGCTCACGGCGCTCACGGTCAGCGAGACGCCGTCGATCGCGATCGATCCCTTGTCGACGACGAGGGGAGCCAGGTGCTTCGGGATGCCGATGCGCACGACGCTCCACTGCGCGCCCGGACGCACCTCGCGCACCACGCCGGTGCCGTCGATGTGGCCCTGCACGATGTGACCGCCGAGGCGCCCGTGCGCCGCCGTCGCGCGCTCCAGGTTCACGGGGCGACCCGGTGCGACGTCGGCGAGCGTCGACATGTCGAGCGTCTGCTTCATCACGTCGGCGGTGAACCAGTCCTCGCCCTGGTCGACGACGGTGAGGCACACGCCGCTGACCGAGATCGAGTCGCCGTGGCCGGCATCCGAGACCGAGAGGGGAGCGCGCACGGTCACGCGCACGCCGTCGCCCGACGGTTCGACCGCGGTGATGGCGCCCATCTCTTCGACGATTCCGGTGAACATCAGTGATCTCCCTGCGTTCGGGTGGTGGGGTGGGCGACGATCAGCAGATCGTCGCCGAGGTTCTGAACGGATGCCACGACCAGGCGCCGGGCGGCGTCGATGGTGGGGACACCCACGTCGCCCAGGGCGAGGCGCGAGCCGCCGAGCAGCACGGGCGCGACGTAGACCAGCAGCTCGTCGGCGAGGCCGTCGCGGATGAAGGCGCTCGCGAGCGTCGGCCCGCCCTCGACGAAGACGCGCTGGATGCCCTGGCCGGCGAGCTCGGCGAGGACGGTCTGCAGGTCGTGCGTCGCGAAGAACAGGGGCTCTCGCGGATGCCGACGGACGGCGGCATCCGGAGCCGTCTCGCTCTCGCCGATGATGACAGGCACGGGCTGGGCCGCGAGCGGCTTACCGTCTTCATCCCGCGCGGTCAGAGCCGGGTCGTCGGCGCGCACGGTTCCGGTGCCGGCCACGATCGCATCCGCGCCCGCCCGGCGGGAGTGCACGTCGCGACGTGCGTCCGGACCGGTGATCCACTGGCTCGTCCCGTCGTCGGCGGCGGCACGGCCATCGAGGCTCTGCGCCCACTTGACGGTGACGTGCGGGCGACCGGTGCGCTGCAGGGCGACCCAGTCGTGAATCAGTTGCTCCGCGGCGTCCTTCTCGACGCCGCGTTCGACGTCGACACCGGCGGCGCGCAGCCGGTCGGCTCCACCGGAGGCCGCCGCGGTGGGGTCATCGAGAGCGAAGACCACACGGTCGACGCCGGCTTCGATGAGCGCGACGGCGCACGGGCCGGTGCGCCCGGTGTGGTTGCAGGGCTCGAGGGTCACGACCGCCGTCGTGCCGCGGGCCGCGCCGGGCGGGAGCTGCGAGAGGGCGTCGACCTCGGCGTGCGAAGTCCCTGCGCCGCGGTGGTACCCCTCGGCGAGGATCTCGCCGGTCGGGGAGAGGATGACCGCGCCGACCTGCGGGTTGAGCCCGCGCGGGCCGCGCCGGGCGAGCTCCAGCGCTCGCCGCATGGCGTCGATCTCGACGGCGGATGCCATTTCCCTGTCCTTCCCGCGGCGTCGGGGCAGGGCCAGCGGGAAGGCGCGATGCGCCGTCCGTGCTGCCTCCTATCCGGACTAGCGTCGGTTTCCCGTCGCATCACCGTCGGTCCCGGAATTCCACCGGATCGGCCCCACCGCACAGGCGGAGGGGTTCGCGGACTGTCACCGCCGGTTCGGATTCTCACCGACCCCGGAGCACGTTGTTTGCACTTCGAAGTGTAGTCAACGTAGTGTGGCCGGTTTCATTCCCCGACATGGATTGACACGAAGGCGCCGGCCGCGCGCTATTTCAGAAGCCGCGACAGCCGCCGGTCGGCCAGCAGCTTGCCGCCGGTCTGGCACGTCGGGCAGTACTCGAGCGAGTTGTCGGCGAAGAACACGCTGCGCACCTCGTCGCCGCAGACGGGACACGCCTCACCACGTCGTCCGTGCACGCGCATGCCGCGCCTCTTCGCATCCTTCAGCTCCGCCGGCGGTTTGCCGCGCGCTTCGTCGATCGCCTCGGTGAGCGTCTCGACCATCGCGCGGAAGAGCCGGTCGACCTCGTCGTCGGTGAGCGTCGCGGCGAGGGCGTATGGAGACATCTTCGCAGCGTGCAGGATCTCGTCGGAGTACGCGTTGCCGACCCCGGCGATGATCGACTGATCGCGCAGCACGCCCTTGATCTGCGTGCGGCGTCCGGTGAGCAGCGCGCCGAACGCGGCGCGGTCGAAGCCGTCGCTCAGCGGGTCGGGACCGAGCCGCGCGATGCCGGGCACCTCGTCGGGGGTGCGCACCGCATAGACGGCGAGCGACTTCTTCGTGCCGGCCTCGGTGAGGTCGAAGCCCGAGCCGTCGTCGAAGCCGACGCGCAGGGCGATCGGGGTCTTCCCGGGCTTGATGATCGTGGACGGCAACGCGTTGTACCAGCGCAGCCACCCCGCCTTCGCGAGGTGGAAGACCAGGTGCACTCCCGCGTCGGTCGAAACGTCGACGAACTTGCCGTGCCGGTCGACGGCGGTGACGGCCGAGCCCACCAGAGCCGTCAAAGGCGGGTCGTAGGTCTTCAGCGCATTGATCGCCGACACGGTTGCCTTCGACACGTGCAGCCCCGTGACACGGCCGCGCAGGAACCCCACGAGCCCCTCGACCTCAGGCATCTCCGGCATGCGCCCATGCTGCCATGGGTCTCCGACATCGTCACGACCCTTGCGTCGGTGCGCTGCGTCTCGGTTCGTCGAGGCAGGGGGCGCTGGATTCGGAGATGCGTCGCGGATTCGGACGACGGTGAGCCCTGGCATCCGGATCTGCTGCCCGTTTCCGAATCCGCTGCGCGGCAGACCTCTCGTTCAGCCTCGGCGCAGGAGCCCGATGCGGTCGTAGACGTCGGCGAGGGTCTTCTCGGCGACGGATGCCGCCCGCTCGGCGTTCGTCGCGAGCACGCGGTCGAGCTCGGCGGGGTCGGCGAGGAGCTCGAGCGCACGCTCGCGCACCGGCTCGAACTCGTTCACCACGACCTCGGCGAGACCCTTCTTGAAGTCGCCGTAACCACGGCCCGCGTACTCGTCCTCGATCGCGGTGATGTCGCGGCCGGTGAGGGCGGAGTAGATCACGAGGAGGTTGGAGACACCCGGCTTCTCGTCGCGGTCGAAGCGCACGGACCCCTCCGAGTCGGTGACCGCCCGCATGATCTTCTTCGCGCTGACCTTCGGCTCGTCGAGCATCCACAGCACGCCGGCGTCGGACTCGGCCGACTTCGACATCTTGGAGGTGGGGTTCTGCAGGTCGTAGATGCGGGCCGTTTCGCGCTGGATCATCGGCTTCGGCATCGTGAAGGTCTCGCCGAAGCTCTTGTTGAAACGTTCGGCGAGGTCGCGGGTGAGTTCGATGTGCTGCTTCTGGTCGTCGCCGACCGGCACGACGTCGGTCTGGTACAGCAGGATGTCGGCGGCCATGAGGACCGGGTACGTGAAGAGGCCGACGTTGGTGGCATCCGCTCCGTAGCGTGCCGACTTGTCCTTGAACTGCGTCATGCGCCCGGCCTCGCCGAACCCGGTCATGGTCGAGAGCACCCACTGCAGCTCCGCGTGCGCGGGGACGTGCGACTGGACGTAGAGCGTCGAGCGCGACGGCTCGATGCCCGCGGCGATGTACTGAGCGGCCGTGCGGCGGGTCTTTTCGCGACGCTCGGCGGGGTCGCCCGGCTGCGTGAGGGCGTGCAGGTCGACGACCGAGAAGAAGGCGTCGTACTCGTCCTGAAGCTGACGCCACTGCAGCAGCGCACCGATGTAGTTGCCGATCTGAAGGCTGTCGGCGGAGGGCTGCATTCCGGAGTAGAGGCGCTGCTGAGTCACCCCTCGATCCTAGGCGTCGGGCACGCCGCGCCCGGACCCTGCGGTGAGCATCGTGGCGAGGGCCGCAGCACCGCGCGCAAGACTCCGCCCCCGTGCCCTGGACGCGGACACCAGCACAGGGTGCCGCACCCCGCTCCCGCGGCCTGGCCGCGGACCCGCCCTCAGCGCCCGAGCGCGTAGTCCACGATCACCGGGGCGTGGTCGCTCCAGCGCGTGTCGTAAGAGGGCGCTCGATCCACGCGGTACTCGGTCACCCGCTCCGCCAGCGCGGGCGTCGCGACGTGGTAGTCGATGCGCCATCCGCTGTCGGTGTCGAACGCCTTCCCGCGCATCGACCAGAACGTGTACGGTCCCTCGACCTCGCCCATCTGTCGGCGCCCGACGTCGATCCAGCCGAGGCCGGTACCGACGGAGCCGTCGACTCCCTCGACCTTCTCGCCGGCGGGCCCGAAGAAGCGGTCGAAGTACGCACGTTCGCGCGGGAGGAAGCCCGCGTTCTTACGGTTGCCGCGCCAATTCTTGATGTCGAGCTCGCGGTGCCCCACGTTCAGGTCGCCCGTGACGAGAGCGAGCTCGCGCTCGGCCTTGAGGGTCTGGAGACGCTGCTCCATGGCATCCAGGAACAACCACTTCGCGTCTTGTTTGGGGGTGTCGACCTCACCGCTGTGCACGTAGGCGCTGACGATCGTGATGGTCTCGCCGTCGATGTCGAAGTCGGTCTCGATCCAACGGCCGGACGCGTCGAGAGGCTCGGGGCCGAGGTGCGTGCGGGTGTCGACGCCGGGGAGCCGGCTGATGATCGCGACGCCCGCGCGGCCCTTCTGCAGCGCCTCGTCGTTGACGATCTCCCACCCGGGGAGGGCCTCCGAGAGCTGGTCGGCGGTGGCGCGCACCTCTTGCAGGGCGACGATGTCGGCGCCCGAGGCTTCGAGCCATTCGGTCATGCCCTTACGGACGGCGGCACGGATGCCATTGACGTTGATCGAGACGATGCGTACGGAACGAGCCACCCCACGAGCCTAACGGGGGCTTCCGACATCGGCCCGGTCAGTCGGGGAGGAGCGACGTGCGGCGGGGAGCGGGAACGGCGGCCTGCGCCTGAGCGAGATTCCTCCGGGCCGCGGCGACCCGTCGGCGTGCGCGCCAGCGCCACGGCCAGCGGGCGGTCGCGGCCGCTCGCTCGGCCTCGCGCACCCCCACCTGCGCGGCGATGACGAGAGCCGCCTGCTCCATCGCGAGCCTGTCCTCCGGCGAACGCAGGGGCACGTCACGGTCGCCCGCCGCGACGGCGATCCAGGCGGCCGACACGAGGATGACGATTCCGATGAGGCGGAACCAGAGGAGGAAACCGATGAGGGCGGCGAACGTTCCGAGGAGGGGGTTCGTCGGGGTGTACACGAGGAGGAATCCCGCACCGATCTGCAGGACGACCATTCCGCCGGCGCCCACGAGTGCGCCCGGCCAGGCCCGCCGCCAGCTCAGGCTCGTCCCGGTCAGGAAGCGGAAGAGCGCGGCGAGCGCCACGGTGTTCACCCCGAACGCCACCAGGGTCGAGATGGCCCGCGCACCGATCGTCCACCCGGGTGTCTCGCGATCCCACCCGAGGATGCCGAACACGAGGTCGACGGCGCCGGTGGTGATGGAGCCGAGCAGGGCGCCGACCAGGAGCGCGAGCCCGAACAACAGCGATGCGACGAAGTCACGGGCCTTCAACAGCGCGTAGTTGCGCATGTCGAAGGGGAGGCCGAACGTGTCGCGTACCGCGCGGCGGGTGAAGGTCACGAACCCGATCGCCGTCCAGATGACGACGATCGCTGCGACGGCACCCGTGATGCCGAGCAGCTTCCCGCTCTCCTGCGCGACGGCCTCGACCTTGTCGGGCTGCACCAGGCCGTTCTTGCTGATGAGCCCCGGGATGTAGCTGTTGATGATGCCGATGAGCCCGTCGATCGCAGCCTTGCTTCCGCCCAGCCAGATCCCCACCGCCGCGAACGACAGGTACAGCGCGGAGAAGACGGCGAACAGCCCCTGGTAGCTCATCCCCGCGGCGAGCAGGAAACCGTTGTGCTGGAGGAAGTGCCGCCAGACCCGGATCGGGAACCACTGCACGACCTTGGCCGCCCGTGCGAGCGGTTCGTCGAGGCGCTCCCGCACCGCCAGCTGAGCCGCGTCGAAGCGGTCGCGCAGCGTGCGCTCCTCTTCGCCGGCCGCGGGGAGCGGGCGCGGGTCGTGGCGGCTGTCGGTCACGCGTCGAGCCTAATGAATGGATGCCGCGGGGTCGGGCCCGCAGACGCCGAACGGCGGGGCGCCGGAGCGCACCCGCCGTTCGAAGAGGGAGGGATCAGCGACCGCCGCGAAGGACGGCCTGCTTGACCTCGGCGATGGCCTTGGTGACCTCGATGCCGCGGGGGCACGCCTCGGTGCAGTTGAAGGTGGTGCGGCAGCGCCACACGCCCTCTTTGTCGTTGAGGATGTCGAGGCGCACGTCGCCCGCGTCGTCGCGCGAGTCGAAGATGAAGCGGTGCGCGTTCACGATCGCCGCGGGGCCGAAGTACTGCCCGTCGGTCCAGAACACGGGGCACGACGAGGTGCACGCGGCGCAGAGGATGCACTTGGTCGTGTCGTCGAAGACCTCGCGGTCGACGATCGACTGGATGCGCTCCTTGCCGGGCTCGGGCTTCGAGTTCGAGATGAGGAAGGGCTGCACCTCGCGGTAGGAAGCGAAGAACGGCTCCATGTCGACGATGAGGTCCTTCTCGAGCGGCAGGCCCTTGATCGCCTCGACGTAGATCGGCTGCGAGATGTCGAGATCCTTGATCAGCGTCTTGCACGCCAGGCGGTTGCGACCGTTGATGCGCATGGCATCCGAACCGCAGATGCCGTGCGCGCACGAGCGGCGGAACGACAGCGAACCGTCGACCTCCCACTTGATCTTGTGGAGGGCGTCGAGCACTCGGTCGGTCGAGTACAGCTCGACGTCGTAGTCGACCCAGCGGGGCTCGTCGTCGACCTCGGGGTCGAAACGACGGATGTTGAAGGTGACGAGGAACGACTGGATGCCGGTGTCCTCAGGAGTCTGCTCGACCTCGTCCGAGGTGTCCGCTGAGGTCTCCGGTCCCTGAGCCTGTCGAAGGGCGGTGGATGCCATCTCAGTACTTCCTCTCCAGCGGCGGGTAGCGCAGCTCCCCAGCCTCGTTCTTGGTGAACACCACGGGCTTCCAGCCGAGCTCGATGTGATCGGCGGGGTGCGACGAGTGGGGGTCGCCCGACAGGTACGCCATGGTGTGCTGCATGTACTTCTCGTCGTCGCGCGTGGGGAAGTCGTCGCGCATGTGACCGCCACGGCTCTCTTCGCGGTTCTGCGCCGAGTACACGACGACCTCGGCGAGATCGAGCAGGAAGCCCAGCTCGACGGCTTCGAGCAGGTCGGTGTTGAAGCGCTTGCCCTTGTCGTCGACATGGATGTTCTTGTAGCGCTCGCGCAGGTCCGCGATCACATCCATGACGTGGGCGAGCGACTCGTGCGTGCGGAAGACCTGCGCGCCCTTGTCCATCTCGTCCTGCAGCGTCTTGCGGAGCACGGCGATGCGCTCGGTGCCGCTGTTGTTGCGCAGGCCCTCGATCATCCCGCGCACCTCGGCGGCCGGGTCTTCGGGCAGGGGCACGAAGTCGGCGGTCTTGACGTACTCGACCGCGTTGCGGCCGGCGCGCTTGCCGAAGACGTTGATGTCGAGCAGCGAGTTGGTGCCGAGGCGGTTCGAGCCGTGCACCGACACGCACGCGCACTCACCGGCGGCGTAGAGGCCCGGCACGACGGTGTCGTTGTCGGCGAGCACCTCGGCCTTGATGTTGGTCGGGATGCCGCCCATCGCGTAGTGCGCGGTCGGCATGACCGGCACCGGCTCGACGACCGGGTCGACACCGAGGTAGGTGCGGGCGAACTCGGTGATGTCGGGGAGCTTGGTCTCGAGCACCTCGGCACCCAGGTGCGTGCAGTCCAGCAGCACGTAGTCGCGGTGGGGGCCGGCGCCGCGCCCCTCGGCGACTTCCTGCACCATGCACCGCGCGACGATGTCGCGGGGCGCGAGGTCTTTGATCGTGGGGGCGTAGCGCTCCATGAAGCGCTCACCGCTGGCGTTGCGCAGGATCGCGCCCTCGCCGCGGGCACCTTCGGTGAGAAGGATGCCGAGCCCGGCGAGGCCGGTCGGGTGGAACTGGAAGAACTCCATGTCCTCCAGCGGCAGGCCCTTGCGCCACACGATGCCGACGCCGTCACCGGTGAGGGTGTGGGCGTTCGAGGTGGTCTTGAAGATCTTGCCGAAGCCGCCGGTGGCGAAGATCACGGCCTTCGACTGGAAGACGTGCAGCTCGCCCGTGGCGAGGTCGTACGCGACGACGCCGGCGACCTGGGTCCCACCCGCGGCATCCTTCACCGTGATGAGGTCGAGCACGTAGAACTCGTTGAAGAAGTTGATGCCGAGCTTCACGCAGTTCTGGAACAGCGTCTGCAGGATCATGTGGCCCGTGCGGTCGGCGGCGTAGCACGCGCGGCGCACGGGCGTCTTGCCGTGGTCGGCGGTGTGCCCACCGAAGCGACGCTGGTCGATCTTGCCCTCGGGCGTGCGGTTGAACGGCAGGCCCATGTTCTCGAGGTCGATGACGGCGTCGATGGCCTCTTTGGCGAGGATCTCCGCGGCATCCTGATCGACGAGGTAGTCGCCGCCCTTGATGGTGTCGAAGGTGTGCCACTCCCACGAGTCCTCTTCGACGTTGGCCAGGGCCGCCGCCATACCGCCCTGCGCAGCACCGGTGTGCGAGCGGGTCGGGTAGAGCTTCGAGATGACGGCGGTCTTCGCGCCGGGACCGGCCTCGATGGCCGCGCGCATACCCGCGCCGCCCGCGCCGACGATGACGACGTCGAACTGGTGGTAGTGGACGCCGTCCTTGACGACGGAGTCCGAAGAAGTCTGAGTGCTCACGTGTGCGATACCTCTGCTGTCAGGGGAAAGAAGGGATGCCACGGGCTCACGCCGCTTGGCACACGTCCCACAGGGAGCTGCTCTCGGTGACACCGAGGCAGGGGTCGAAGGTGAAGACGACGAGCGTGCCGAGCAGGATGAGGAATCCGGCGGACAGCCACAGCGACCACACGAGGACCTTGCGGACCGTGGCGTTCGTCACGTAGTCGTTCACGATCGTGCGCATGCCGTTCGCGCCGTGGATGAGGGCGAGCCACAGCATGAGCACGTCCCACCACTGCCAGAAGGGCGAGGCGAGCTTGCCGGCGACGAACGCGAAGTCGATCTGGTGGATGCCCTCGTTCGTCATCAGGTTGACGAACAGGTGGCCGAAGATGAGGACGATCAACAGCACGCCGGAGGCGCGCATGTAGATCCATCCCCACTTCTCGAGGTTGGAGCCCTTCTTGCGCACGCTGGGCGTGCGCGGGGCGGGGATCGTGCTGGCTTCCTGGGCGACGGACATCAGTGGCTCCCGGTGACGGCGCTGAAGACGTTGATGAGGTGGCGCGGGGTGAAGCCGAGCATCGTGACGACCCAGAGGCCCAGGACACCCCACCAGAGCTGACGCTGGTGACGCGTGGCCCACGGCCAGAAGTCGACGAGGATGATGCGCAGACCGTTGAAGGCGTGGTACGCGATCGCGCCGACGAGGGCGACCTCGCCGAGGCCCATGATCGGGTTCTTGTAGGTGCCGATCACCGCGTCGTACGCCTCGGGGGACACGCGGATGAGTGCCGTGTCGAGGATGTGCACGAGGAGGAAGAAGAAGATCGCCACACCCGTGATGCGATGCAGGACCCATGACCACATGCCCTCGCGACCGCGGTACAGAGTGCCGCGCGGTCTCTTCGAGGTGGTCTCTTTCACCGACGGCGTGGCACGTGCTGGTGCTGACACGGTCGTCCTCCCTGATCGAACACGGTGGGGGAGCCGGCAGAGGCCCCAAGCGTCACACGGGCGCCAGGAAATACTACGTCCGAGCTATGAATCGAGGGGATTAGGGCGGCCTAACAGTCTCTCGACATCGAGATACTTTCGGCCCCGCTTCGTGGTGCGCGTCACGTGTCCGCACACCGCCCGACAAGGGAGGGAAACACGATGCCACTAGGGTCGGTGCCATGGCAGACCCCGCTATCGACGACTTCTACGCCGTGATCCCCGCCGGAGGGATCGGGAGCAGGCTCTGGCCGCTCTCGCGCGCCGACGCCCCCAAGTTCCTCCACGACCTGACCGGGTCGGGGCAGACGCTGCTCCGCGACACCTGGGATCGCCTCGCGCCGCTGTCGGGGGAGGGGCGCATCGCCGTGGTCACCGGCCGGGCGCACCGCGCCGCCGTCGAGCGCGAGCTCCCGGGCGTCCCCGATCACAACGTCTTCCTCGAGTCCGAGCCCCGGGACTCGTCCGCGGCCATCGGTCTCGCCGCCGCGATCCTCGTGCGCCGCGAGCCCGACGTCATCATCGGCTCGTTCGCGGCCGACCACGTGATCCGTCAGACGCGCCAGTTCGAGTTCGCCGTGCGTCAGGCCGTCGCCGTCGCGCGCGAGGGATACATCTGCACGATCGGCATCCAGCCCAGCGAGCCCTCGGTGGGCTTCGGCTACATCAAGCAGGCCGGCGAACTGATCGTGGACGGCGCCCCCGAGGCGTACATGGTGGAGCGCTTCGTCGAGAAGCCCGACCTCGACACGGCCAAGCAGTACTTCGAAGACCGCGCCTACCTCTGGAACGCGGGCATGTTCATCACGCGCGCGGACGTGCTGCTCGCCGAGCTCGCCGTCAACGAGCCCGAACTTCACGCCGCGCTGCTCGAGCTGGCCGAGGCCTGGGACGATCGCGATCGTCGCGGCCCGGCGGTCGATCGCCTCTGGCCGAGTCTGAAGAAGATCGCCATCGACTACTCCGTCGCCGAGCCCGCGGCCGAGAAGGGGCGCCTCGCGGTCATCCCCGGTCACTTCGACTGGGACGACGTGGGTGACTTCGCGAGCCTGTCGAAGCTCAACTCGCACGGACGCAACGAGCTGGCGATCCTCGGTGAAGACGCGCGCGTGCTGGCCGACGCCTCCAGCGGCATCGTGGTCACCCAGACCAAGCGCGTCATTAGCCTCATCGGAGTACGCGACATCGTGGTGGTCGACACCCCGGACGCCCTCCTGGTGACGACGGCCGAGAACGCCCAGCGCGTCAAGGGTGTCGTCGACGCGCTCAAGCTCACCGGTCGCGGCGACGTCCTGTAAGACACCGGATGCCAGGATGTCTGGCATCCGGTTCCTCGCTACGCGGTGTCCTGTGGCGGAGGGATCACGCGAGATTGCGTCTTTGTAACCATTGCCGCGCGCGGGGCCTCCCGGTGCACAAGCGGATCGTCACAGTGGGTAACGTGACGGGATCGTCCCCCGAACCCGTTGGGGGCCCTCGTCTTGGAGGACCATTCGTGAAGACCACGAAGAAGGCCGTTTTCAGCGGTCTCGCCATGATCGGCACCGCGGTGCTGCTCGCCGGCTGCGGCGCTGCACCCGAGAGCAACGGTTCGTCCGCGGCCGCCGGTGCCAGTGACTACCTGCCCTGCATGGTGTCCGACTCGGGTGGATTCGACGACAAGTCGTTCAACCAGCTCGGCAAGGAGGGCCTCGACGCCGCCGCCTCCGAGCTCGGCTCGAAGAAGCCCATCGAGGTGCAGTCGCAGTCCGAGACCGACTTCGCGTCGAACCTGCAGAACCTGGTCGACCAGGGGTGCAACACGATCATCACCGTCGGCTTCCTGCTGGCTCCGGCCGCTCTCGAGTCCGCGAAGGCCAACCCGGAGCTGCAGTACGTCTCGATCGACGACACCGTCGACCAGGACTTCGACGGCAAGACCGACGCGCCCAACATCAAGCCGATCATCTTCGACACGTCTCAGGCGGCGTACCTCGCCGGCTACCTGGCCGCGGGCACCTCGAAGACCGGCGTCGTCGGCACCTTCGGCGGCATGAACATCCCGACCGTGACCATCTTCATGGACGGCTTCGCGCAGGGCGTCGAGAAGTACAACGCCGACAACGGCACCTCGGTGCGCGTCGTGGGTTGGGACCGCGCCGCGAAGGACGGCTCGTTCACCGGTGGCTTCGAGGCCAACGACACCGCGCGCCAGACCGCGCAGGCCCTGATCGACCAGAACGTCGACGTGCTCCTGCCCGTCGGTGGCCCGATCTACCAGTCCGCCGCCGTCGCCATCCAGGACGCCGGTCGCGAGATCGCCATGGTCGGTGTGGACGCCGATGTGTACGAGACCGACACCGACCCGAACGTCCAGAAGATCCTGCTGACCTCGATCCTCAAGGGAATCGATGTCGGTACCAAGGACGCCATCGTCGCCGCGGGTGAGGGCAACTTCGACACCGCGCCGTTCATCGGCACGCTCGAGAACGACGGCGTGGGCCTGGCGCCCTACCACGACTGGTCCGACCGCGTGTCGTCCGACCTGACGGCGAAGGTCGACGCCCTCAAGGCCGACATCATCAGCGGCAAGATCAAGGTCGAGTCGTACCTGGCCGGCTGAGAGAACCCACTCACCGGGGGAGGTCGGCGTCTTGCCGGCCTCCCCTCCTCATGAAGCGGGCGGATCCCGCCCGCTTCGCCAGACTCCGATCCGCCCACAAGGCCGGTCGGTCTCGTCGGATGCCTCCCGCGTCCGATGCCACAGAACTTAGGATCGGGAACATGAAGCTCGAACTCCGCGGGATCACGAAAACCTTCGGATCCCTGGTGGCGAACGATCACATCGACCTCACCGTGGAGGCCGGAGAGATCCACTGCCTGCTCGGCGAGAACGGTGCCGGCAAGTCCACCCTCATGAACGTCCTCTACGGCCTCTATCAGGCCGATGGCGGAGAGATCCTGCTCGACGACGTCGTCCAGCACTTCTCCGGCCCCGGTGACGCCATGCGCGCCGGTATCGGCATGGTGCACCAGCACTTCATGCTCATCCCCGTCTTCACCGTCGCCGAGAACGTCATGCTCGGGCACGAGCCCACCAAGATCGGCGGGCGCCTCGACCTCGCCGCTGCGCGCGCCAAGGTGCGCGAGATCTCGGACCGTTTCGGGTTCGACGTCGACCCCGATGCCCTCGTCGACGACCTCCCCGTCGGCGTGCAGCAGCGTGTCGAGATCATCAAGGCGCTCTCGCGCGATGCCAGGGTGCTGGTCTTCGACGAGCCCACCGCCGTCTTGACGCCGCAGGAGACCGACGAGCTGATGGCCATCATGCGTCAGCTGCGCGACGCGGGCACCTCGATCGTCTTCATCACGCACAAGCTGCGCGAGGTGCGCGAGGTCGCCGACCGCATCACGGTCATCCGCCTCGGCAAGGTCGTCGGAGAAGCCGAGCCCACCGCATCCAACGCCGAACTGGCCTCGCTCATGGTGGGCCGTGCCGTCGAGCTCACGGTTCAGAAAGAGCCACCGACCCTCGGCGAGGTCGGCCTGCGGGTCTCGAACCTCACGGTCGTCGACGCGATCGGTCAGCTCGTCGTCAATGACGTCAGCTTCGACGTCCGTCGCGGCGAGGTCCTCGCGATCGCGGGTGTCCAGGGCAACGGGCAGACCGAACTCACCGAGGCGCTGCTGGGTCTGCAGGAGCGCGTCGAAGGGTCCATCGTGCTCGACGGCTCCGAGCTGAACGGCCGGAGCGTGCGCGCCGTGCTCGACGCGGGCGTCGGCTTCGTCCCCGAGGACCGCAAAGAAGACGGTCTCGTGGGGGAGTTCTCCATCGCCGAGAACCTCATGCTCGACCGCGCCGACGGGGCGCCGTTCATCAAGGGCGGAGCGATCCAGCTCTCGACGCTCGCCGACTTCGCTCGCGAGAAGGTGTCGGAGTTCGACGTGCGGACGCCCTCGATCGAGACCCCCGTCGGGCGTCTGTCGGGCGGCAACCAGCAGAAGGTCGTGCTCGCGCGCGAGCTCAGCCGCGACCTGCGGCTCTTCGTGGCGGCGCAGCCCACTCGCGGTGTCGACGTCGGGTCCATCGAGTTCATCCACAAGCGCGTCATCGAGACGCGCGACTCCGGCGTCCCCGTCATCGTCGTCTCGACCGAGCTCGACGAGGTCACGGCCCTGGCCGACCGCATCATGGTCATGTACCGCGGTCGCGTCGTGGGCATCGTCCCCGGAGACACCTCGCGTGACGTGCTCGGCCTCATGATGGCCGGCGAAGCGCCCCAGAACGAAGGAGTCGCCGCGTGAGCGATTCGCACAGCCCCCACGACCCGACCGCCGCGCGCGCGGATCGCGCCGCCGAGGTCGCGGAGGCCGGTCAGGCCGACCTCGCGCTCGAGGGCAGCGCCGTCGTCGATCCCGTCTCGGGCGCCCGCAAGGTCGCTCCGGAGCCGGCGGCCGATGAGAACCGCTGGCGTCGCGCCTTCCGCGAGATCGCGACGGGCAACGCGATCATCTCGGTTCTCGCGGTGATCCTCGCCCTGATCGTCGGCGCGATCATGATCGCCGCCACCGACGAGAACGTGCAAGCGGCCTCCGCGTACTTCTTCGCCCGTCCGGGCGACACGCTCTCCGCCATCTGGACCTCGGTGTCGGGTGCGTACTCGTCCTTCTTCCAGGGCGCGATCTACAACTTCCGTCGCCCGGAGTTCGCCACTGGCATCCGCCCGCTGACCGAGACGCTCACCTTCGCGACCCCCCTCATCGCGGCGGGTCTCGGTGTCGCCCTCGCGTTCCGCGTCGGCATGTTCAACATCGGTGGCCGCGGCCAGATGCTGGTGGCGGCCGCCGCGGGCGGCTGGGTCGCCTTCGCGTTCGATCTGCCGTGGGGCATCCACATGATCGTCGCTCTCGTCGCGGGTGTCGTCGCCGGTGCGCTGTGGGCCGGGATCGCGGGTGTGCTCAAGGCGCGCACCGGCGCGCACGAGGTGATCGTCACCATCATGCTCAACTACGTCGCGTTCTACATCGTGTACTACCTGCTGCGCACCCCCGGTCTGCTGCAGGCCCCGGGTTCGAACAACCCGACGACCCCGGCGATGAAGGACACCGCGGTGTTCCCCGACCTGCTCGGTTCGGGCTACAACCTGCACTTCGGCTTCATCCTCTCGATCGTCGCCGTCGCGGTGGTCTGGTGGATCCTCGAGCGGTCCTCGCTGGGCTTCCGCTTCCGTGCCGTCGGTCTGAACCCCAACGCCGCACGCGTCGCGGGCATCAACGTCAAGTCGATGTACGTCTACGCGATGCTGATCTCCGGAGCCCTCGTGGGGCTCGCGGGTGTCGACCAGGTGCTCGGGACCGTCACGACCGGCTTCTCCAGCGGCATCGACGCCGGCATCGGCTTCGATGCGATCACCGTGGCGCTGCTCGGCCGCTCCACTCCCGTCGGCGTGCTGGTCGCCGGCATCCTGTTCGGTGCGTTCAAGGCCGGCGGCTTCGCCATGCAGGCCGCCAACGGCGTTCCCGTCGACATCGTCCTCGTCGTGCAGTCGCTCATCGTGCTCTTCATCGCGGCGCCGCCGTTGGTGCGTGCGATCTTCCGCCTGCCGACCCCCGGAGCGCGCCCCTCGAAGGCTCGCGTCGCCAAGAAGAAGGAGGCGGCCCGGTGACCACCACCGCCGCACAGCCCGAGGCCGCCGCGCCCGCGCTCGACAAGGCCGTCGTCGTCGGGTGGAAGGCGCCCATCGTCTACGGCGTGATCACGCTGCTGTCGCTCGTGCTCTTCGTCATCGCCCGCCAGGACGGCGACGCGGTGTTCCGCATCTCCAGCCCCGGTGAGTTCCTGCAGCTGCCCGAGGTGGTGCTCGGCGGCGTCGTCACCGGCATCGTGTGCACGGTGCTGCTCGCCGTGGTCACCGTGGTGAGCGCGCTCATGGTGCGCGCCCGCCGCCGTCCGCCCATCTGGCTCGCCGTCATCTTCGCGCTCGTCTTCATGGTGGGCTTCCTGACGTGGGCTGCCGCGGGCGCCACGACGGCGGTCATCCCGCTCACGGGCCTCCTCGCCGGTGGGCTCAGCCTCTCGGTGCCGCTGATCTTCGGTGCCATGGCGGGCGTGCTGAGCGAGCGCGTGGGTGTGGTCAACATCGCGATCGAGGGCCAGATGCTCGCGGGCGCTTTCACCTCGGCGGTCGTGGCGACCGCGACGGGCAACCCCTTCGTCGGTCTGCTCGCCGCTGCCGTGTCGGGTGTTCTCGTGTCGTTCGTGCTGGCGGCTTTCGCCATCAAGTACTTCGTCGACCAGGTGATCGTCGGTGTCGTGCTGAACGTGCTCGTCGTCGGCCTGACGAGCTTCCTGTTCTCGCAGGTCCTCTCGCCCAACGCCACCACGCTCAACTCGCCCCCGCGCTTCCCGCGCCTGCCGATTCCCGTGCTCGCGGACATCCCGATCATCGGTCCGATGCTGTTCAACCAGACGATCATCGTGTACCTGATGTACGTCACGGTGGCCCTGGTCTACGTCGGCCTCTTCCACACCCGCTGGGGTCTGCGTCTGCGTGCCGTGGGCGAGCACCCGCAGGCCGCCGATACCGTCGGCATCAACATCGCCAAGACCCGCTTCTGGAACGTCTCGCTCGGCGGCGCCATCGCCGGCCTCGGCGGCGCGTTCTTCACGCTCGGCTCCGTCGGCGCGTTCAACAAGGAGATGACGGCCGGTGCCGGTTACATCGCCCTGGCGGCGGTCATCTTCGGCCAGTGGGACCCGATTCGCGCGACGCTCGCGGCTCTGCTCTTCGGCTTCGCGTCAAACCTGCAGAACACCCTCGGCGTCATCGGTTCACCCGTGCCCAGCGAGTTCATGCTGATGCTGCCGTACGTGGTCACGATCTTCGCCGTCGCCGGTCTCGTCGGAAAGGTCCGCGGCCCCGCGGCCGCCGGTAAACCGTACGTCAAGGGCTGACCCAGCCCGCTTTCCCTTCACGAGAGGACCCCCTGCTCCACGATGACCGACATCGATTGGGACGAACTCCGTTCCGCCGCGACGGACGCCATGCACCGCGCGTACGCGCCCTACTCCCGCTTCAAGGTGGGCGCCGCGGCGCTGGTCGCCGACGGCCGCATCGTCTCCGGATGCAACGTCGAGAACGCCTCGTACGGCGTGACGCTGTGCGCCGAGTGCGGACTGGTGTCCGAACTGCACATGTCGGGCGGTGGCCAGCTGGTCGCGTTCGTCTGCGTGGACGGCGAGGGGCGCACGCTCATGCCGTGCGGACGCTGCCGTCAGCTTCTGTTCGAGCACGCGATCCCGGGCATGCTGCTCGAGACCGTCAGCGGCATCCGGACCATCGATGAGGTCCTGCCCGACGCCTTCGGCCCGCGCGACCTCGAGGAGGCGGCGCGGTGACCCTTCGACAGGCTCAGGGACCGGTGCCGGAGGCCTACGACGCCGTCGACATCATCCGCGCGCAGCGCGACGGGCGGGCGATCACCGAGGGCGAGATCCGCTGGCTGGTCGACGCCTACACGCGTGGCTACGTCATGGACGCGCAGATGTCCGCGTTCACGATGGCGGTTCTGCTGAACGGCCTCGGCCGTGACCAGATCCGCGTGCTCACCGACGCGATGATCGCCTCGGGCGAGCGCATGGATTTCTCGTCCCTCGGCAAGGTCACCGTCGACAAGCACTCCACCGGGGGAGTGGGCGACAAGATCACCCTCCCGCTCGCCCCGCTGGTCGCCGCTTTCGGTGTCGCCGTGCCGCAGCTCTCGGGTCGTGGCCTGGGCCACACCGGCGGCACGCTCGACAAACTCGAGTCGATCCCGGGTTGGCGCGCAGCGCTGTCGAACGACGAGATCATGGCGCAGCTGCGCGACGTGGGCGCGGTCATCTGCGCCGCCGGCACGGGGCTGGCCCCCGCCGACAAGAAGCTCTACGCGCTGCGCGACGTCACCGGCACCGTCGAGGCCATCCCGCTGATCGCGTCGAGCATCATGTCGAAGAAGATCGCCGAGGGCACCGACTCGCTCGTGCTCGACGTGAAGTTCGGCTCCGGCGCCTTCATGCAGGACATCGACCGCGCGCGCGAGCTCGCCGAGACGATGGTCGCGCTCGGCACCGACTCGGGCGTGAACACGACGGCCCTGCTCACCGACATGAACACCCCGCTGGGTCTCGCCATCGGCAACGCCAACGAGGTGCGCGAGTCGGTCGAGGTGCTCGCCGGCGGCGGCCCCGCCGACGTGGTGGAGCTCACGGTCGCCCTCGCCCGCGAGATGCTCACGCTGGCGGGCAAGCCCGACGCCGACGTCGAAGCAGCGCTGAAGGACGGCCGCGCGATGGACGTTTGGAACCGCATGATCCGTGCGCAAGACGGGGATCCGGATGCCGCCCTCCCCACGCCGCGCGAGACTCACACGGTCATCGCCGAGCGCTCCGGTGTCGTCACCCGCGTCGAGGCGCTGCCCTTCGGCATCGGAGCCTGGCGCCTGGGTGCCGGACGCGCGCGCGCCGAGGACGCCGTCGTGCACGCGGCGGGCATCGACCTGCATGTGACCGTCGGACAGGCCGTCACCGCTGGTCAGCCGCTGTTCACCCTGTCGGCCGACGACGGGTCGCGCTTCGAGCGTGCTCTCGGCGCCGTCGAGGGGGCGCTGGAGATCGGCGACACCGCTCCGGCCGCGTCGCCGCTCGTGCGTGAGCGGATCACCGCGTAATGGCATCCGGGAAGAAGAGCTCCATGGCATCCGAAGAGTTCCGCATCGGGCGGACGAGAATCGCTGATCTGCCCAAGGTCTCTCTGCACGATCACCTCGATGGGGGTCTCCGCCCGCAGACGGTGCTCGAGCTGGCCGATGAGGTCGGTCTCGACCTGCCCGCCGACGACGCGAAGGGTCTCGAGGCATGGTTCTCCGACCACGTCGACGGCGGCTCGCTCGAGGACTACCTCGAGAAGTTCTCGGTCACGGTCGGCGTGATGCAGACGCGCGAGGGCCTCGTGCGCACGGCGAAGGAGTTCGTCGAGGACCTCGCGGCCGACGGCGTCGTGTACGGCGAGGTGCGGTGGGCTCCGGAGCAGCACCTCACGCGGGGCCTCAGCCTCGATGAGGTCGTGGATGCGGTCCAGGAGGGCATCGAGGCGGGAGAGGATGCCGCGGACGCCCGCGGTCACGACATCCGAGTCGGTCAGCTGCTCACCGCCCTGCGCCATAACGACAACGCGCGGGACATCGCGGAGCTTGCCGTGTCATGGCGGGGGCGCGGGGTCGTCGGCTTCGACATCGCGGGTCCCGAGGACGGCTTCCTGCCGTCGCGTCACCGCGAGGCGTTCGACTACCTCGCCGAACAGTTCTTCCCCACGACGGTGCATGCCGGTGAGGGGGCGGGGCTGGCATCCATCCGTTCCGCCCTCATCGACGGTCGCGCGCTGCGCCTCGGCCACGGCGTGCGCATCGCCAACGACCTCGACGTCGTCTCGCGCGAGGGCGAGGAGGTGCAGGTCACCTTCGGCGACCTGGCCCGCTGGGTGCGCGACCGCGAGATCACGCTCGAGCTCTCGCCGACGTCGAACCTGCAGTCGGGGGCCGTCACGGCGTGGGGCGACACGATGGACGCCCACCCGTTCGACCTGCTCTACCAGCTCGACTTCTCGGTCACCGTGAACGTCGACAACCGCCTGATGAGCGCGACCACGCTCACGCGCGAGCTGGGGCTTCTGGCGCAGGCGTTCGAGTACGACCTCGACGACCTCGAGGCGTTCCAGCTGAACGCCGCGGCCGGCGCCTTCCTGCCCGTGGAGGAGCGCGAGGAGCTGATCGAGATCATCTCGGAGGGCTTCCGGCGCTGAGGAGCGCCGTCAGGGGCGCGGGCCGTTCTCGGTCCGCGCCCCTTCGCGTCCCGCGAGGGCGGTCTCTCGTGCCGGCGTGCGAAACTCCTGAGATTCGCGCTCGCGAGGTCAACCAGACCCGGTTCGCGCCCGCGCCCGCTCTGTTTCTCAGGAGTTTGGCCCGCCTGACTGCTGCCCACCGCAGGCGGGGGCCCGCCTGACTGCTGCTCACCGCAGGCCGGGCCGCGGCACGTCGCCGAGCAGCAGCGGCGGGCAGTGTCGTGCGGAACTCCTGAGAATCCGGTGGATTGGCGGCAGGAGCGGTCTCGTCAGGCTCGAAGGACCGAAATTTCAGGAGTTTCGCCCGGGTACGCCGTGCGCGAGGATGCGCTCGAGTGCGGTGCGGACGCGGTCCGGGTGGTACAGGATGTCTTCGGCGAGGAGGCGAAGCGTGGCATAGCCGCGCTCCAGCGCCGCCATGTCGCGGCGCCGGTCACTCTTGTGGACGTGCCACGTGCCGTGGAATCGCTCGCTGTCGCACTCGACGATGAGCCACCCGTTCACCAGGAGATCCACGCGACCCACTCCGTCGATGCGGACCTGGAGCTCCACGTCGCAGCCGAGGTGGCGAAGCAGCAGACGGACGAGCGATTCGGTGCCGGCTTCGGCACGCGGGTCCAACAGGCGACGCAGCACCCGGAAGCGACGCGGGACGCGCGCGAAGATCTCGGCGATGTCGGCTTCGTCCACCAGTCCGAGATGCCATGCGCTGTCGAGCGTCGCAATGGCCGATCGAGGCGGTTGGCAGCGGATCGCCTGCGCGAGAGCCTCCACGAGGCCGACGGTCGAGCAGTCTCGCGGTGCAGACGAGGAGCGCCAGTGGTAGACGACGCCGTCCGGAGCCGGGGGACGTCGACTGGCCGAGCGGTTTTGCTGCACGTGGCGTTCCGCATGACGGTGCACGAACACTCCACGCAGCGCCAGGAGGCTGATGCAATCGAGCCGCCCGCCGACACGCGCCGCCGCGGTGACGTCATCGTGCGTGTCGGCTGCGACGAACCGCCCCTGCCGCACCCGCCTGATGGTCCCGTCGATGACAGCGCGGGCGAGAGCCCGCCGTGACCACCCGGCCGCGTGGAGCTCGCGCGTCGTCCACACCACATCGCGATTCTCTCCGGACGGAGGAGGAAGGGATGCCATCGGCCCACCCTGGCCGTTCCGACCGCCGTGGAACGGCTGTGGGGCCAGATCTGTGGACAACTCCCGCGGGGGAGGAGGAGTCCATCGGCTCTCTCGCTTGGGCGAAACTCCTGACTTTTCGTCGTGAGACGCCCCGTGGCAGGATGACCTCGCGTGCGAGCGCGGGTTTTTCAGGAGTTTCGCTCGCTCCGGGCGCCCGGAACGCCCTGAGCCCGCACGGCCGGGGCGGCGGGGCGCGGGTGGCAGTGCGCCGGGTGGCAGCGCGCCGGGGCGGCGAGGCGACCTGATGGCAGGGCGCCGGAGCGGCCGCAAACGCCGACGCGCGCTACGGCTGCGGCAGGAAGCCCGCGAGCTCCTCGGCGATCACACGGTCGACCTCGGCAGGATCCGCGGTGGGGGTGCCGTCGCCGGGCTGCGGGCCGTAGGCGCCGAAGGAGGCGTGGGAAGCGCCGGGAATCTCGACGAAGGTGGCGTCCGCGGGCAGTTCGGGCTTGGCATCCGCGATCTTCTGCGGGGTGCTCAGCCCATCTTCCGAGCCGGACAGGCTCAGCACGGGGATTCCGGATGCCGAGAGGTCGTTCGCGCAGTACGAGGCGAAGAGCACGAGCGCGTCGGCGTCGGTGGCGAGCTGGCACGCGCGCACGCCTCCCAGGGAGTGTCCGCCGACCGCCCACACCGCGACATCAGGTGCGAGGTCGGTGAACGTCGAGAGGGGGCGCGGGTCGAAGAACGCGAGGTTCAGCCACGGGCGCGTGATGACGACCGTGACGCCGTCATCGACCACCGTGTCGGCGAAGGTCGCGATGTAGCCCTCGGCCGCCACCTTGGCTCCGGGGATGAACACCAGACCCTGACCGGACGCCCCCGACGTCGGCGTGAGCACGATGCCCGCGCCGTCGTCGGTGATCGTGAGCCCGGGGTTCGCCTCGGCCTCGGCGAGCGGGCCCGCTTCGGGACCCATCACGCCGACCTGGCTGTAGATCAGGATGCCACCGACCAGCAGGATCACGAGGGCACCCAGGCCGCCAAGCGTCCAGCGGAGCCACCGACGTCGACGGCGCGGGGGCGCGGCAGGGGAGTCGGCAGGGGGCTCGCGATCGGTCACCTCTCGAGCGTATCCCCGCCCGCCGGGACCATGCCTCGCACCAAACGCCACCGCCGACGTCGCGCGCGAGGCGACACGTCGGCGGTGATGTCCGAACAACGGACGTCTCAGGCGCCGATCGCCGCCTGTCGTGCGGCGACGATCTCGACCACGCGGGCGAACAGAGGATGCGAAGGCTCCAGGCCCGTCACCTCGGCGGTGAATGCCTCGGCATCGAGCTCGCGCAGCATGCGCTGCAGGTCGACGGCCTGGACGTCTTCGGCATCCTGGAACTCGAGGGCGGCGGCCATCGCGGCGACGAGGGCGTCGACGGGGAGGCCGCGCTCGACCGCCTCGGCGGCGGGACCGACGAAGCGTTCGTGGCGCGAGAGCTTGCGCAGCGGCTGCCGTCCCACGCGCCACACCGTGTCGGGCAGGGCGGCGTTGCGGAAGCGGCGCAGGATCGTCGCGCGATACTCGCCCTGCACGTCGGCGTCGAGCTCGTGCTTCTCGACGAGCAGGGCGCTCGTCTCCTCGAGAGCCGCCTCGACCTTCGCCGCGATGGCCGGGTCGGCCAGGGCGTCGGAGATGCGGTCGACTCCCGCCTGCGCACCGAAGTACGCCGTGGTGGCGTGGCCGGTGTTGACCGTGAAGAGCTTGCGCTCGATGTACGGCTCGAGGTCGTCGACGAAATGCGCGCCGGGGATGTGCGGGGGAGTGTCCCCGAAGGGCGCGCGTTCGATCGCCCACTCGTAGAACGGCTCCACGGTGACGTCGACGCCTCCACCCGACTGCGCCGGCACGATCCGGTCGACCGCGGTGTTGGCGAAGACGGCACGGGATGCCAGAGCGTCCCAGGACTCTCCCGCGAGCTCGATGACGTGCTCGCGCAACTGGTCGGTCGCGCCGATCGCGTTCTCGCACGCCATGATCTGCAGGGGAGCGAGCGCCGGGTCGCGCAGGGCGAGGCCCGCGACGATGTGCGGGGCCACGAACTTCAGGATCGTGGGTCCGACGGCGGTGGTCACCACGTCGGCGGTGGCGATCTCGTCGACCAGGGTCTCGGCATCCACGGAACTGTCGATCGCCCGGAAACCGGTCACCTCCTTGTCGACGCCCCCTTCGCCCACCTCGTGGACGGTGTACGAGGACGCTGCGTTGATGGCCTCGACGAGCGCGGCGGACACGTCGGAGAAGACGAGGTCGTACCCGCCCTCGTGCAGCAGCAGTCCGACGAAGCCGCGCCCGATGTTGCCGGCGCCGAAGTGGACGGCCTTCATGCGTTGACGGACCCGGAGAGCGCCTCGAACAGTTCCACGGGCGACGAGGCCGCCTTCAGGCGCGTGACGTCGTCTTCCTCCGAGAAGAGGATCGCGATCTGCGACAGGATCTCGAGGTGCTCATCGCCCTTGCCGGCGATGCCGATGACGAAGGTGACGGGTTCCCCGCCCCAGTCGACACCGCCGTCGTAGCGGACGACCGAGAGGCCCGACTCGAGGATCGCCTGCTTGGTCTCGTTCGTGCCGTGGGGGATGGCGAGCTCGTTGCCCATGTAGGTCGACACGGTCTCTTCGCGGGCCTGCATGGCCGCGAAGTACTCGTCGGTGACGGCACCGGTGGCCTGGAGCAGGTCGGCCGCTTCCTTCATCGCCTCCTCGCGGGTGGCGCTTCCGGGGTGGATGCGGACGGATTCGATGCGGAGGACGTTCGACATGGGTTCTCGCCTTTCTCGTCGTGCTGTCCAGCCTCGCAAACCGCGGGCCGGACGGGAAGACGGAGGGGCCGGGGTTGTGTCCCGGCCCCTCCGTGCTAGGGGATTACTTCGTCTCGTGCTGCGAGCGGACCATTTCGACGACCTCGTCGTACTTCGGCGAGTTCATGAAGTTGTCCACCGACACGTGCACCGCGTCGGGCGACTGCGCCTTCGCGCGGTCGGTCAGCTGGTTCTGCGTGATGATCAGGTCGGCCGAGCCGTCGAGGTTCGCGATCGCCTGGTTGGTGACCGTGACCCCCTCGATGCCGGCCTTCTTGATCTTGTTGCGCAGCACGCTCGCGCCCATGGCCGAGGAGCCCATGCCCGCGTCGCAGGCGAACACGATGGTGTTCAGCTGCTTCGTGGCCACGCCGCCCTCGAGACCGCCGAGGGCGCCGTCGACGTCGCTCTCGGCGGCGTCGGTCGTGCCCGCGCCCGTGGTGCCGGCCGCGCGGGTGCGCAGGGCGCCGAGGGCGGCGGACTCCTTGCCCTTGTTCGCGGCGGTCTGGTCGATGGCCGCGGCGAAGCTGTCGCCCTCGGCCTCCTGGTCGCGCTTGCGCGAGGCGCGGAGGATGATGCCGGCGATCAGGAAGGTCACGACAGCGGCGACGACGACCGACAGCAGGACGACGAGTACGTTCGCGACGCCACCGCCGGCGGCGGCAGCCGTCACCGCGATGATGCTGCCCGGGGCCGCGGGGAAGACCAGACCGCCCTGGAAGATCATGTTCGTGGCGACACCCGAGGCGCCACCGGCGATCAGGGCGAGGATCGTCATGGGCTTGGCGAGGGCGTACGGGAAGTAGATCTCGTGGATGCCACCGAGGAACTGGATGACGATGGCGCCGGGGGCAGAGGCCTTCGCCGCGCCCACACCGAAGAAGGTGAAGGCGAGGAGCAGGCCGAGGCCCGGGCCGGGGTTCGCTTCGATGAGGAAGAGGATCGACTTGCCCGTGTCGGCGACCTGTTCGACGCCGAGCGGGGTGAACACGCCGTGGTTGATGGCGTTGTTGAGGAACAGCACCTTGGCGGGCTCGACGATGATCGACAGCACCGGCAGCAGGTTGAACTGCACCAGGAAGCCGACGATGCCGCCGAGGACCGCGCTGATGCCGAGGAAGACCGGGCCGAAGGCGAAGAAACCGACGATCGCGAGGACCATGCCGAGGATGCCGGCCGAGAAGTTGTTGACGAGCATCTCGAAGCCGGGGCGGATCTTGCCGTCCCACAGCTTGTCCATCTGCTTGGTGATCCAGGCCGCGAGCGGGCCCATGATCATCGCGCCGAGGAACATGGGGATGTTGGTACCGGCGATGACGCCCATCACGGCGATCGTGCCGACCACGCCACCGCGCGCACCGTAGACGATGCGTCCACCGGTGTTGGCGATGAGCAGCGGCAGCAGGTACGTGATCATGATGCTCACGAGGCCCACGTAGCCCTGGTAGGTCGTGCCGTCTTCGGTCGCGCTGAGGGCGGTCATCGCGCCGGGCCAGCCGATGGTGGCGGCGTCGCCGCCGCCGCCGAGGATCTCGGCGACCGGTGCCCAGTGCCACGCGGGTCCGAAGGGGCTTTCCGCACCGAAGAATCCGGCCGGGATGAAGAGCATGGTGATGAAACCCCATGCGATGAAGGCCGCGATGTTCGGCATGATCATGCCGGAGAGGAACGTGCCGAATCGCTGTACCGCGATCCGAGCCCCTCCCGGCTTCTTGGCGGGTGACGTCGTCGTCATTGCTGTGTCTCCTTGTATGGTGCGCGGCGGGCGCCGCGCTGGTGGGGGGAACGGCGTGTGCCGTGGTGCAGGTGGGGGCGGCGGTCACCGCCCCCGGGTGGTTCACGAGGCCGCGGGGACGGCCTCACGGGTCGAGGAAGCGGCCTGGGCTGCTTCGCGGGCGGATGCCGCGTCATCGGCGGACAGGGCGGCCTCGGCGATGCGCAGGGCGTCGTCGAGGGTGTGGCCGAGGAGGGTGGCGCGCACGTCCGCGAGGGCCGTGGGGGCCATCGACAGCGTCGTCGCGCCGAGTCCGACGAGAACGACCGCCAGCAGCGGATCGGCCGCCGCCTCACCGCAGATGCCGACGGGCTTGCCGTTCACCCGGCCCGCCGCACCTACCTCGCGGATGAGGCGGAGAACGGCCGGATGCCACGGGTCCTGGAACGATGCGACGGAACCGAGCAGGCGGTCGGCGGCGAGGGTGTACTGCGTGAGGTCGTTCGTCCCGATCGAAACGAAGTCCGCGATCTGGAGGATGCGGTCCGCCATCAGCGCGGACGAGGGGACCTCGACCATCACGCCGGTCGTCTTCAGGCCGTAGTCGCGGGCCAGCTCGGTGAAGTAGCGCGTCTCCTCGACGGTCGAGACCATGGGGGCCATGACCCACAGGTCGGCGGGTCCGGCTTCGGTCTTGCGGGTCGCGGCATCCGCCTCCGCCAGCGCGGTCAGCTGCTCGCGGAGGATGTCCTCGCTCGCGCGGAGTGCGCGGAGGCCACGGAGGCCGAGAGCCGGGTTCTCCTCGTGCGCGTCGTTGAGGAACGGCAGCGGCTTGTCGGCACCGGCGTCGAGCATGCGCACGACGACCTTCTTGCCCGGGAAGGCGCTCAGCAGCTCGGTGTACGCGGCGCGCTGCTCCTCGACGGTCGGGGCGGAGCTGGAGCTGAGGAAGAGGAACTCGGTGCGGAACAGGCCCACGCCCTCGGCCCCCAGCTCGACGGCCTCGGCGGCGCCGCCCGGCTTTCCGAGGTTGGCGAGCAGGGGCACTTTGGTGCCGTCGGCGAGGGCGCCGTCGGTGAGAGGGGCGGATGCCGCGGCGGCACGGGCCTCGGCACGGTTCGCCGCGCGGGCCTTCTCGTCGTCGGTCGGGTCGACGGTGACGACGCCCGCGGCGGCGTCGACGATCACGGACTGTCCATCGACGAGGTCCTTGGCGCCCGCGGCGCCGACGACGGCGACGATCGACTTCTCGCGGGCGAGGATCGCCGTGTGCGAGGTGGGGCCGCCCTCGGTCGTGACCAGCGCGAGCACCTTGTCGAGGTCGAGCAGGGCGGTGTCGGCGGGGGCCAGGTCTTTCGCGACCAGCACGAACGGGTGACCGGGGTCCGGGATGCCGGGCGCCGCGACGCCGCGCAGGCGCGCGATGACGCGCTGGGCGACGTCGTCGAGGTCGGCGGCGCGCTCGCCGAGGTAGCCGCCGAGGGCGACGAGCTGCTCACGGAACGAGGCGAAGGCGTCGTGCACGGCGAACTCGCCGGTTTTGCCGGCGGCGAGACGGCTGTCGACCTCGGCTTCGAGGGTCGGGTCCTCGGCGATCATCGCCTGGGCCTCGAGCACGTCGCGGGCGGCGCCGCCCGCTTGTGCCCCGCGGGCCTCGAGCTCGCGCGCGACGGCGCCGATGGCCTCGCGCACGCGCGCGGTCTCGTCCTCGACGCTCAGCTCGCTCTTCGCGTCCTTCGGGGCGGGCAGGGGCTCCGCCATGCGCGCGATGGGCCCCTGGGCGACGCCCAGTCCGATTCCGACTCCACGGAGTTCCGTCATGTGCTTGTTTCCTTTACTGCGCGCCGTTATGCGGCGTCGTGGTCGGTGGTCAGCAGTTCGCTGAGACGATCGATGGTCGCTTCGGCGTTGTCGCCGTCGGCCGTGAGGGTGACGTAGTCGCCGTACTCCAGGCCCAGCGCGATGATGCCGAGGATGCTCGCGGCGTTGACCGGGGCGCCGGCATCCTTGGCGATGGTCACCGGGATTCCGGACTCCTTCGCCGCCTGTGCGAACAGCTTCGCGGGGCGTGCGTGCAGGCCGTGGGACGATCCGATCCGGACGGTGCGGGTGAGTCGAGGCATGGGATCACTCCTTCTCGTGAGTCAGAAGCGGTCGGGCGCCGAGCGCCCCCTGGACGAGGGCGAGGGCGCGCGTGCCGTCGAGGTCGGCGAACACGTCGGGTGGCAGCAGGACCACCTTGACGCCGCGCGTCGCGGCATCCCGTTCGATCGCGTCGAGGTCGCCTGCGAGGTGGGGGCCGACGAGGACGACATCGCATCCGTCGAGATCGATCGGGAGCGAACGCAGCGTTCCCGCGGAGGCGGCATAGTCGAGGCCGCGCTCGTGGGCCGCGCGGCGTACCCGCTGCGCGACGAACGTGCTGGACGCACCCGCACCACAGACCACCAGGATCCTCATCGAACCCGCCTCCTTACCTCTCGATTGTCTGGAAGCGGCTCCCAGCGGACAACCAGGTTCGTTTCCCACCCCCCGGAACGTGGATGCCGGTCGCCCGCGCAGCGACCCGGGTCGCGTGGTTGGATGGAGGGTGCGCTGCCATACCGGGCGCGGCGCGGAGGACGGATCGTGACGACGAAAGCTCGCCAAGACCGCCTGCTGGCCCTGTTGCTGCGCGACGGGGAGTGGTCGACGGCTGCATCTCTGGCGGACGCCCTCGGGGTGACCCCGCGGAGCATCCGCTCCTACGTGACGGCGATCAACGCCCGCGCCGGGGGCATGAGCGCGATCGAGTCGGGGCCGCTCGGCTACCGGGCCGGCAGTGACGCCGCCGTCGCGCTGCGGGCGAACGGGGGATTGGATGCCGGGACCCCCCGCGATCGCCTCCACACCCTGGTGCGGCGCCTCCTCGACTCGGCCGACGGCATCGACGTCTTCGAGACGGCCGACGCTCTGCACGTCAGCGCGGCCACGCTCGAAGCGGATCTCTCACGCGTGCGGGGGCTGCTCGGCGGGACCGAGCTGACGCTCGAGCGCTCGGCATCCCTCGCTCGCCTCCGGGGCACCGAGGTGGCGCAGCGTCGCTTGCTGTCGAAGCTCGCGCACGACGAGATGGATGCCGGGCACTTCGACCTCGACGCGCTGCGGCGAACGCTCGGCGAGAGGTCCGTCGGCGCGCGGGCCTTCGGTCCCTTCAAGGCCGAGCTGGTCGCCGAGCTCGGCGCCCTCGGCTACTTCGTGAACGAGATCGGCATCGGCGACGTCGTCATGCACATCGCGATCGCCGCGGACCGGACCACCCGCGACCGGGCCCTCGGATCGACCGGTGCGGACGTATCGGATGCCACGGCGGCGGTCGCGGATCTGTTGGACCGTCTGACCCTCAAGCACATCGGGGTGCAGCTCGGGCAGGGCGACCTCCGCCACCTCGCGACCCTGGTGCTCACACGGATCGTCGCTCCGGGCGCCCCCGCGGCCGACGACGTCCGTTCCCGCCTGTCGCCCGAGGTCGAGGCAGCCGTCCGCGCGGTCGTCGAGGCGGCGGCATCCCAGTTCCTCGTCGACATCGCGCACGAGGACTTCATCCTGCGCCTCGCGCTGCACGTGCAGAACCTGCTGCACCGCTCTCGAGAGCAGGCGTGGTCGCGGAACCCCCTGACGCGGTCGTTGAAGTCGACGTACCCGATGATCTTCGAGGTGGCGGTCTACATCGCGACCGGGCTCCAGGACTCGCTGGGCATCCCGATCCTCGACGACGAGATCGCGTATGTCGCGATGCACGTCGGCGGGCGCCTCGAGCGCAGCCGCCGCGCCGATCAGCTCCTCACCGCGACGATCGTGTGCCCGGGGTACTACGAACTGCACGAGCTGCTGCGCTCCAGCGTGGACCGTTCGCTCGGGCAGGCGATCGAGGTCGTCGGTGTCGAGACGCGCATCGATCCGGTCTGGGAGGGCATCGACACCGACCTGGTGCTGACGACGATCGACCCTCCCCGCACGGGCGACCGGTTCGTCCGCATCCAGCCGTTCCTCACCGACGCCGACGTCGAGCGCGTGCAGGCGGCGGCCGGGCGTGTGCGGCGGGGGAGGCGCCTCGCGCGGCTCCGGGCCGAGCTGGAGCGCTACTTCTCTCCGGACGCCTTCGTGCGCGGCCTCGACGGGGCCGACGGCGAGGCGGGCGTCATCCGCGACCTGGGCGCGCTGTTGACGAACCAGGGGGTCATCGCCGACGACTACGTCACCCGGGCCGTCGAGCGCGAGGCCATCTCGTCGACGGCGTTCACCGACGCGCTCGCGGTGCCGCACGCGATGGGCATGACGGCGACGCAGACGCGGATCGCGATCGGCATCGCCGACCCCTCGATCGCCTGGGGCGAGGGGCGCGTGCAGGTCGTGGCCCTCGTGGCGTTCAGCGAGGCCGACCGCGAGGCGTTCCAGACGGTGTTCGAGCAGTTCGTCGAGGTGTTCAGCGAGCGCGACAGCGTGCAGCGCATCGTGCGGCGCGGCACGGACTTCGCAGCATTCCTGGACGAGCTGGTCGCGGTGATCGACGGCTGAGGCGCGGCTACGCATCCTCGCTCGCCCGCGATCTGGGGCTCGGGGTGGTCGTATCCGCGGATCCCGGGGCGGCGGCATCCGTCCGCCTTCCGTGTTCGGGGCGCGTTTCGTGGGATGGGGCGTCGGAAGTACGCCCCGGCGGAAGGTTCGCGCCCCAAAGCCGGAGTCGGATCATCTCACGGGTCTCAAGAAGTCGTCGGAGTGCCGACGAGCTCACGCCGTCCTCGGCGAGGTCGTCGCGGGACAGCAGAACGAGTGCGGACATGACCGACAGTGTGGCGGGGTTCGCGACCGCGGCACCCGGCTCCGTGGCATCCCGTGATGTGTGCCGGAAGATTGCGTCCTGGGGAGGAGTAGTTCGGGCGTCACGCGCAACCCGGGTCTGGGGCGCGATTCTCTCGTCAGGGCGCAAGAATCGCGCCCCGGCGGAAGAAACGCGCCCTAAGCCCCGAGCCGCAGAGCGGAAACGCGCCCCAAACGGGGCAGGCGGGTCAGCGCACCGCGGTCAGCAACGCCTCGGCACCGGCGCGCAGCGCGGCCAGACGCCGGTTCGCCTTCTTCGCCGAGCTCGCCTGCACGTCGAGGTACAGCTTGAGCTTCGGCTCGGTGCCGCTCGGGCGCACGATGAGGCGCGAGCCGTCCTCGAGCCAGATGCGCAGTACGTCGCCCGGGGGTAACCCGTCGACCCCGAGCATCAGGTCGTCGATTCTCGACACGGCGACCTCGCCGACCGCGGACGGCGGCTGGGCGCGGAGGGATGCCATGATCCCGGCGATCTCGCTCACGTCGGTGACGCGCACCGAGATCTGGTCGCTCGCGAACGCGCCGAACGTTTCGCGGAACTCCCGGAGGAGGTCGGCGACGTTCCGGCCCTGGCTCCTCGCTTCGGCGGCCATCCCCAGCAGGGCGACCGCGGCCGAGATCCCGTCCTTGTCGCGCACGACGTCGGGGTTCACGAGGTAACCCAGCGCCTCCTCGAAGCCGAAGACGATGCCCGGGGCGCGCGAGATCCACTTGAACCCGGTGAGCGTCGAGCGGAAGTCGAGACCGTAGTGCTCGGCCACGGCCTGCAGCCCGGGCGACGACACGAGCGAGCACGCGAGCGTTCCGCCCGTCCCGGCGGCCGCTGCGGCTCGCGCTGCGCGCCAGCCCAGCAGCAGACCGATCTCGTTGCCGCTCAACCGGCGCCATCCGCCGTCGGTCTCGGCATCCGGGATCGCGACCGCGAGGCGATCGGCATCCGGGTCGTTCGCGATCACCAGTTCGGCGTCGGCCGCGCGCGCGGTCTCGAACGCGAGGTCCATCGCGCCGGGCTCTTCGGGGTTCGGGAACGCGACGGTGGGGAAGCGTCCGTCGGGGTGGATCTGCGCCTCGACGACCACCGGCGCCGGGTAGCCGGCCTCGGCGAGCACCAGCGAGACGGTCTCCCATCCCACGCCGTGCATCGCGGTGTAGACCCAGCGGAGCCCCTCCGCGCCCGCCGGCGCCGGGGCGACGGCGGCGGTCGCGGCGACGTACGCCTCCACGACCGATTCCGGGGCATTGGCGTACCCGACCGAGCGCGGCAAGATCGTGACGTCACCGTCGTCCGCCACGCGCTGGATGTGCGCGGCGATCTCGGCGTCGGCCGGCGAGACGATCTGCGCGCCGTCGTCGGCGCCGCCGAGGTAGACCTTGTAGCCGTTGTCGTCGGGCGGGTTGTGGCTCGCCGTGACCATGACGCCGGCATCCGCGCCGAGGTGGCGGACGGCGAAAGCGAGAACGGGCGTGGGCAACAGGCGTGGCAGGAGGATCGCGTGCAGCCCCGCCCCCGCGAAGATCTCGACCGAGTCGCGCGCGAACACGTCCGAGTTGCGTCGACCGTCGTACCCGACGACCACGGTCGGCGTTCCGTCCGGCTGCTTCTCGCGGAGATACGCGGCGAAACCGGCCGCCGCTTGAGCCACGAGCACGCGGTTCATGCGGTTCGAGCCGGCGCCGAGCGTGCCGCGCAGTCCCGCCGTCCCGAAGGCCAAGCGCGTCGAGAAGCGGTCCGCGAGGTCGGCGGCGGCCGCGTCGTCGCCGTCTTCGACGCGGGTGATGAGCGCGGCGAGCTCCTCGCGGGTGACGGCATCCGGGTCCTGCGCCAACCAGGCGCGGGCCGCGGCCAGGTACTCGCTCACAATGCGTTGACCACGCGGGCGAGCAGCGCCGAGATGACGGGCTCCGCCTCGCGACCGGCTTCGAGGACCTCGGCGTGGCTCAGTGGCGTCTGCTGGATGCCGGCGGCCAGGTTCGTGATGAGCGAGAAGCCGAGGATCTCCATGCCGGCCTGGCGGGCCGCGATCGCCTCGAGCGACGTCGACATGCCGACGATGTGCCCACCGATCGTCTTCGCCATCTGCACTTCGGCGGGAGTCTCGTAGTGGGGTCCCCGGAACTGCGTGTACACACCCTCGTCGAGCGTCGGGTCGATCGACCGCGCGAGGTCGCGCAGCCGCTTCGAGTACAGATCGGTCAAGTCGATGAAGGTCGCTCCCTCGAGGGGGGAGTCGGCCGTCAGGTTGATGTGGTCGCTGATGAGGACGGGCTGGCCAGGCTTCCACGTCTCGCGGATGCCGCCCGCGCCGTTCGTCAGGATCATCGTGGTGGCGCCGGTGGCGGCCGCCGTGCGGACGCTGTGCACGACCCGGCGCACGCCGTGGCCCTCGTAGTAGTGGGTGCGGGCGCCGATCACGAGGACGTTCTTGCCGCCGGGGGTGCGGACGCTCCGGAGCGTGCCGACGTGCCCCTCGAGGGCGGGCTTCGAGAAACCGACGACCTCGGTCGCGGGGAACGACGCCGTCTCCTCGCCGATGAGCTCGGCGGCGCGGCCCCAGCCCGACCCGAGGGTGACGGCGATGTCGTGGTGCTCGACACCGGAAAGGCGGGCGATGTCGGCCGCCGCGGCTGCGGCGACCTCGAACGGGTCGACGGCCGGATCGTCGAGCGGGTGAGAAGTGCTGTTGGACATCCCCCCACTCTAGAAAGCGGCGGGCTCGCGGGCCAGACGCGGACCGCGCGTCGTTCGAAGGAAGCACCCTAGGGAAGAATGGATGCCATGGTGCAGAGCTTCGAGCGCAAGCAGTCCGTCGCGATCGTCGGCGGTGGCCCCGGCGGCTACGAAGCGGCTCTCTCGGCCGCCCAGTTGGGCGCCGACGTGACTCTGGTGGAACGGGCGGGCGTGGGCGGCTCGGCCGTCATCACCGACGTCGTGCCGTCGAAGACACTCATCGCGACCGCCGATGCGGCCGTCGCCATCCGCAACGCCAGCGAGCTCGGCGTGCAGCTCTTCGCGCGCGACGACCGGGGCAAGCCCCTCACCCCCGAGGTCGCGATCAACCTCGCGGCGGTCAACCAGCGCCTTCTGTCGCTCGCTCGGCAGCAGTCCGACGACATGCGGGCGTCGCTGCTCGAGGCGGGCGTCCGCATCATCGCGGGTCACGGACGGCTGGACGGTCCGGGCGCCGTGGTCGTGTCGACCGAGGCCGGCGGCACCGACTTCGACCGCATCGAGGCCGAGACCCTCGTCGTCTCGGTGGGGGCCTCGCCGCGCGAGCTGCCCTCGGCCAAGCCCGACGGCGAGCGCATCCTCACGTGGACGCAGCTCTACAACATGAAGTCCGTTCCCACGCACCTCATCGTCGTCGGCTCGGGTGTCACGGGCGCCGAGTTCGCCTCGGCCTACATGAACCTCGGCGCCAAGGTGACACTCGTCTCGAGCCGCGACCAGGTGCTTCCCGGGGAGGATCAGGATGCCGCGGCCGTCCTCGAACGCGTGTTCCAGCGCGGCGGTATGACGCTGCTGGCGAAGGCTCGTGCCGATTCGGTCGTGAACACCGGTGACGGTGTCACCGTGACCCTCGCGGACGGCCGCACGATCGAGGGCAGCCACTGCCTCATGGCGGTCGGCTCGATCCCGAACACCGCGGGGATCGGCCTCGCGGAGGCGGGGGTGCAGATGACCTCGTCCGGGCACATCCGCGTCAACCGCGTCGCGCGCACCTCGGTGCCGAACATCTACGCGGCCGGCGACTGCACGAACTTCTTCCCCCTGGCATCCGTGGCATCCATGCAGGGCCGTCAGGCGATCTTCCACGCGCTCGGCGACATCGTGATCCCGCTCGAGACGCGCCGGATCACGGCGAACATCTTCACCGCGCCCGAGATCGCGACGGTGGGGTTCAGCGAGCAGGACGTCGTCGACGGCAAGATCGCCGGCGTCGTGAAGAAGCTGCCGTTGTCGGCGAACCCCCGCGCGAAGATGCAGGGCATCACCGACGGGTTCGTGAAGCTCATCGCCCGCAAGGGCAGTGGCACCGTCATGGGCGGCGTCATCGTCGGACCGAAGGCGTCCGAGCTCATCTACCCCCTGGCGATCGCGGTGGAACGCCGGCTGACCGTCGACCAGGTCGCCCGCGTCTTCGCGGTCTACCCCTCGCTCACGTCGAGCATCACCGACGCGGCGCGCGCGATGCACATCGTCGACCGCGACGATCCCGGCGAGGACTGAGCAAGGCGGATGCCGGGCCCCGGCATCCGTTGTCCTCCGGTGTCTCGTGAGGTGTCGGTCGACGCATAAACGCTGTTTGCGCGCATAAACGCGGTGTGCTCGCGTTTATGCGCGTGGATCGCGTTTATGTGCGGGGATGGGGCGATCCGACGGGTGCCGAGCATTGCGGATGCCGCGGGCTCGCGGCATCCGTCGCTCCGGGGTGTTTCGTGAGGTGTCGGTCGACGCATAAACGCTGTTTGCGCGCATAAACGCGGTGTGCTCGCGTTTATGCGCGTGGATCGCGTTTATGCGTCAGGGGAGACCGTACGAACGACGGCGCCGCACCCCCGAGGGAGTGCGGCGCCGTGCGGACGAAGGGCTGGTCAGCTGATGAGCAGCAGCTGGTGACCCGCCGACACCGTCGTGCCGGGGCTCGCGTCGATGCCGGCGATCGTGCCGTCCTTGTGCGCCTGGATGGGCTGCTCCATCTTCATCGCCTCGAGCACGACGACGAGGTCGCCCTTGACGACCTGCTGGCCCTCCTCGACGGCGACCTTGACGACCGTGGCCTGCATCGGCGACTTCACCGCATCGCCGGTGGCGCCGGCGGTGGGGGAGGCTGCGTGCGAGCGCCGCGACGGCGGGGCGGCGGCCGGACGCCCGGGCTTGGCTGCGGGAGCCGCGATGCGGTCGGGGAGACTGACCTCGAGGCGCTTGCCGCCGACTTCGACGACGACGGTGTGCCGACCCTGCTCCTCGGCGGGGGCCTCGAGCTCGCCGTCCCACGCGGGGATGTCGTTCACGAACTCCGTCTCGATCCAGCGCGTGTACACGCCGAACTCGCCGTTCTCGGCGGTGAATGCGGGGTCGCGCACGACCTTGCGGTGGAAGGGCAGCACGGTCGGCATGCCGGCGACCTCGAACTCGTCGAGGGCGCGGCGCGAGCGCTCGAGCGCCTCGGCGCGGTCGCGGCCGGTCACGATGATCTTCGCGAGCAGCGAGTCGAAGGCTCCCGAGACGCTGTCGCCCGCGGTCACCCCGGAGTCGAGACGGATGCCGGGGCCGCCGAACGTCTTGAAGACGTGGATCGGGCCGGGCTGCGGAAGGAAGCCCCGGCCCGGGTCTTCGCCGTTGATGCGGAACTCGATCGAGTGGCCCGTGGGTGCGGGGTCGTCGTACCCGAGCTCCTCGCCCTCGGCGAGGCGGAACTGCTCGCGCACCAGGTCGATGCCCGTGACCTCTTCAGAGACGGGGTGCTCGACCTGGAGGCGCGTGTTCACCTCGAGGAACGAGATCGTGCCGTCGGCGCCGATGAGGAACTCGCAGGTCCCGGCGCCGACATAGCCGACCTCCTTGAGGATGGCCTTCGACGCCGAGTAGAGGATGGCGTTCTGCTCGTCGCTGAGGAACGGCGCCGGGGCCTCCTCAACGAGCTTCTGGTGGCGGCGCTGCAGCGAGCAGTCGCGCGTGGAGACGACCACGACGTTGCCGGCGGCATCCGCGAGGCACTGCGTCTCGACGTGGCGCGGCTTGTCGAGGTACTTCTCGACGAAGCACTCGCCGCGGCCGAACGCCGCGACGGCCTCTCGCGTGGCCGACTCGAACATCTCGGCGACCTCGTCGAGCTCGCGGGCGACCTTGAGACCGCGTCCGCCTCCGCCGTAGGCGGCCTTAATGGCGATGGGGAGGCCGACCTGCTCGGCGAACGCGATCACCTCGTCGGCACCCGAGACGGGGCCGGGGGTGCCGGGGGCGAGCGGGGCGCCGACCTTCTCGGCGACGTGACGCGCGGTCACCTTGTCGCCGAGCGCTTCGATCGCGTCGGGCGAGGGGCCGATCCAGACCAGACCCGCGGCGATGACGGCGCGAGCGAAGTCGGCGTTCTCGGCGAGGAAGCCGTAGCCGGGGTGCACGGCGTCGGCACCGGAACGACGGGCGACCGAGAGGATCTTCTCGATCGACAGGTAGGTGTCGGCGCTCGTGGAGCCGTCGAGGGCGTACGCCTCGTCAGCCAGGCGGGTGTGCAGGGCGTCGCGGTCCTGATCGGCGTAGACGGCGACGGAGGCCTTGCCCGAATCTCGGGCGGCGCGGATGACTCGGACGGCGATCTCGCCGCGGTTGGCGACAAGGACCTTGGCGATCTTCGGCATCCTCCCAGCCTATCGAGGGGGTACCCCGGTCTTTTGACCCTCCTCGACAAGAAACGCCGAAAAACGTGTGCGGGACCCTACGAACGATTCCAGAGGTCCGTCCACGAGACCCCGAGCTCGCGGACGAGTCGGCGCACCGTCGACAGCGACATTCCGACGACGGTCGACGGATCGCCCTCGACTCGCTCGATGAAAGCGCCGCCGAGACTGTCCACGGTGAACGCCCCGGCGACCAGCAGCGGCTCGCCGCTGGCGACATAGGCGGCGATCTCGTCGTCGTCGACGTCGGCCGCGAAGGTCACGCTCGCCTCGGCGACCGCGTGCGCCTCGGTCGGCGCAGCGCCGGGGGTGACGCGGAACACGCTGTGTCCGGAATGCAGCACGCCCGTCCGCCCCCTCATTCCGCGCCAGCGCTCCGTCGCAGCTTCGGGCGTGTAGGGCTTGCCGAGGATCTCGTCGCCGAGTTCGAACATCGAGTCGCCGCCGATCACCACGCCGTCGAAGCTCGGGTCCTCCTCGTGCAGACGGAAGGCGACATCGGCGGCCTTGCGTCGCGCGAGGAGCAGCACGTGCTCGGGAGCGGGAAGGCGCCGACCGTCCGCTTCCTCGACCTCCGCGATCACCGCCTCCTCGTCGACCCGGGGCGCTCGCGCCTCGGGCTCGATGCCCGCCTGCCGCAGGAGCATGAGACGAGCGGGAGAAGTGGATGCCAAGCACACGCGCATGCGTCCACGGTAGTCATCGCGGCCCTCGCTGTTGACTCCGTCCCGGTACCGGACCCTTCGACGGGCTCAGGGTCCTGGGGCCGCGGTGGTCGGCATGCCGAAGCCGCCGGACCTTTCGGGGGCCCGGGTTCTCACGGCGGAGGTGGCTGAGCCCGTCGAAGCCGCCGGACCCGGCGGCAGACGCAGTGTCCTCGCGGCGGAGGTGGCTGAGCCTGTCGAAGCCACCGGCCCGGCGATCTCCCGGCCGCGTGTGACAGGCTCGGACAATGCACGACGGCGACCTCATCGATCTCGACATCACCGGCATCGCCCACGGGGGAGTGTTCGTCGGCCGGCACGAGGGCCGCGTGGTCTTCGTTCCCGACACCCTTCCCGGGGAGCGCGTCCGGGCGCGTGTCACCGACACGCGCAAGAAGGCGTTCTGGCGGGCCGACGCCGTCGAGGTGCTCGAGGCGGCTCCCGAGCGTCAGCGGCACGTCTGGGCGGCGGCCGACATCGATGTGGCGCCCGAGGACCGTCCCGGTGGAGCGGAGTTCGGCCACATCGAGCTCGGGCATCAACGACGACTGAAAGAGCGCGTCATCCGCGAGGCTCTCGAACGCGTGGGCAAGCTCGACCTCCCGGTCGACGTGCGCCCGGCCGGTGCCGCCGACGATGTCGAGGCGGCGGACGGCACGGGTTGGCGCACGCGCTTGAGCCTGCACGTCGACGAGGGAGGTCGGGTCGGCGCGTACGCGGCGCGCTCGCACCGCGTCATCGAAACCCTCGATCTGCCCTTGGCCACGGCGGAGGTCGAGCGTGCCGCTCTCGCCGTGCGCGGAGCGCGACCCGGCCGTGTCGACCTCGTGCAGCCGGCCGACGGGCGCGTGCGGGTGCTGGCGCGTCCGGACGGAGACCGCTCGCGTCCGACCCCCGAGGTCGTCGAGGAGCGGGTCGGCGAGCGCCTGTTCCGGGTGGACGCGGGAGGTTTCTGGCAGGTGCACCGGCTCGCCGCGCGGACCCTGACCGGTCTCGTCAGAGACGAGCTGACGGCGGCCGGGGGAGTCGACCCCGAGGGGCTCCATCTCGACCTCTACGGCGGAGTCGGCCTGTTCGCGGCGACCCTCGCCGAACTGGGCGGTTCGTCGACGCGCGTGATCAGCGTCGAGTCCGACCCGCGCGCGACCGAGCACGCCGGCGAGAACCTCGCGGAGTGGATCGGGGCGCGGGCCGAGACCGCCCGGGCGGATCGTTTCGTCGCGTCGCTCGCCGCCGGTGCGTCGGAGCGGGAGCGCGAGCGTCTCTCCCACGGCGTCGTCCTGCTCGATCCGCCCCGCGCGGGGGCCGGGCGCGAGGTCGTCGAGGGCATCGCGGCGCTGGCGCCCGCGACGGTGGTGTACGTCGCGTGCGACCCCGTCGCGCTCTCGCGCGACCTGGCCACCTTCGCCGAACACGGCTACGTCGCCGCGAACGGCATCCGCGGCGTCGATCTCTTCCCTCACACCCACCACGTCGAAGCGGTCGTCGTTCTGCGCCGATGACCCGCCGACCGGGGGATGTCCAGGCCCTGCGCTGAGAAATCCCGTGGATACGATGAGGGGATGACGCGCGTCGCCCTCATCGATGATCACGAGTCGGTTCGTCTCGGTCTCGAGGCGGCGCTGACCCAGACCGCCGCGACCGAAGTCGTGTTCTCGGGCGCGAACGTCGCCGCGTACCTCGACTGGCGTCGCGCAGCGGTCGAGTCCCCGGCCGACGTCGTGGTTCTCGACCTCACCCTCGGCGACGGCACGACCGTCTCCGAGAACGTCGACCGGGTCGTGCGCGACGGCTCGAGCGTGATCATCCACAGCGTCGCCGACCGCCCGGCGGCCGTGCGCGAGGCCCTCGCCGCGGGAGCGGCCGGCATCGTGAGCAAATCGTCGCCGACGCACGAGGTGCTCGGGGCGATCAGGACGGTTGCTCGCGGCGACCTGCTCGACAACGTCGAATGGGCCAGTGCCGTCGAGGGCGACCGCGCCTTCGCGGACGCTCAGCTCTCCGCTCGCGAGCGAGAGGTGCTGCGCCTGTACGCGGCGGGACTGCCGCTCAAAGCCGTCGCGGAGCGACTCGGCGTCGCGTACTCCACCGCGAAGGAGAACATCACGCGGGTCCGCGTGAAGTACGTCGAGGTCGGCCGTCCCGCCCCGACGAAGGTCGACCTGCTGCGGCGGGCGATGGAGGACGGCATCCTGCAAGACGCCCCCGAAGCCGGGAACGATGCCTGAGAACCTCCGCTCGGAGGCCCAGCGGACGGTTCTCGAAGAGGCCTGGGGGAGGATTCCGCACTCGCGCGAATCCAGCGACGACCCCGGCTCGTTCACCCAGAAGCGCATCGAACGCGTCCTGACGATCTTCGTCGGCCCTGCCTCGCTCGCCCTCGGGTCCCAAGCGCTCGTCGCGGCGTTCGGCCGGGCCGACGAGCGCGACGGCTGGCACCTCCCGTTGGTGCTCGGGGTGTTCGTGCCGCTCGCCGCGATGATCGTGGCGTGCGCGGTGGGGCGGTTCGCTCGGCTGTTCACCGGACTGTTCGCCGTCGTCTTCATGGCCGCTCTGGCGCTCTGGCCCCTCGCGACAGCCGGAGGGCCACCTCCGTCGCCGTTGGAGAACCCCTGGATCTTCTACCTGATCAACGTCGCGACGGTGGCGGCCGTGGTCGCCTTCCCGATGTCGCTGCAGATCGTCTGGACGGTTGCCGCTCCTCTTCTCTTCGGTGTGGTGCGGCTGATCCAGGCCGGCGGCCGCAGCGAGTTCTTCGTCCCCGTCGCCCTCGACGTCTCATTCGCCTTGATCCTCGGCAGCGTCCTGGTGACGTTGGTCTGGATGTACCGCTCGATCGCCGCTCACGTCGACGAGACGCGCGCGCAGGCGGTGTCGAGCTACGCCGAGGCGGCCGCCACGGCAGCGACGGAGAACGAGCGCGTGGCGGTCGCCGCTCTCATGCACGACAGCGTTCTGGGAGCGCTCCTCGCGGCTGAGCGGGCCTCGACGCCTCGTGAACGCACGCTCGCGGTGAGCATGGCGCGGGAGGCGCTGACCCGCCTCGCGAACGCCGAGAAGGACGCCCTCGAGGGCAGCGACGCGCCGGTGGATGCCGCGCGCCTCGCCGACGACATCGAGGCGTCCGCACGCGACTTCGGAGTGAACCTCACCGTTCGACGGCGATTGGAGGATGCCACGCCGCGTGTCCCCGGACGCGTCGCGCGCGCGCTCGTCCTCGCGGCCATGCAGGCCGTCGCCAATGCCGTGCAGCACGCCGAAGCCCGAGGGCTCGCGGTGGAGGTGTCGGGCTACGCCGATCCCGGGAGCGTCGTCGTACGGGTGCGTGACGCGGGTGCCGGGTTCGACCTCGACGCGATCCCGGCGGATCGCCTCGGCATCCGCGGATCGATCATGGCGCGCGTGACGGCGGTGGGAGGACGCTCGGACATCGAGTCCGGGCCCTCGGGCACGACCGTGACGCTCGAGTGGGAGAGCGGGGACCGCTGGTGACCGTCCGCGCCGTGCTGTCCGTGATCGCTCTCGCCTTCACGGCCTACCTCGCGGCGCGGGGTCTGCTGTGGACGAGCCCCGAAACGGTGGAGCGGGGCTGGCTGATCATCGCCGCTCTGGTGATCTACCTGCCGATCACGTGGCTGTGGATCCTGTTGCCCGGTTCGCGGCGCCCCGGCGCCCCGGTCGGGGCGCCGGGCGAGCGATCCACGATGCCAGGGTGGGCCGCGGCGCTCGCGCTCGTGGCGTCCGTCGTGGTGCCGAACGCGGCTTTCCTCGCCGCCGTGCCCGATGGGCGGACCCAACCTTTCGTCACGTGGGTCATCGGCGGTATCGGCGCCCTCATGACCATCGTCATGGTTCGGCACCGGCCGATCATCGCCTGGATCGGTATGGCGGCCCTGACGGTGTCGGCGTCCGTCTGGCTCGGCGTGGTCTCGGCCTTGAGCCTCGGGCTGGTCGGCTCGCTCGTCTGGGTGACCGTGGCCCAGCTCATGTCGATCGCCCTCGACCGCACCGCGCGTGACGCGGCTCAATTATCCGACCTGCAACAGGCGGCGTCCGCGTGGCAGGCGGCGCAGAGCGGCCGCCAGCGGGAGCGGCGACTGCACGTCCAGCGCGCGCTCGCGGTCGCCGGACCGGTGCTCGCTCGTGTGATCGAGACGGGCGGCAACCTCCGCCCGTCCGAGCGGGAGACCGCGCGCTTGGCTGAGCAGAGCCTCCGCGACGAGTTGCGGAGTCCGCGTCTGCTCGACCAGGGCGTGCGCGCGGAGATCGATGCCGCGCGGCGCCGGGGTTCGGCGGTCACTCTGTTCGATGAGGGTGGTCTCGACGGTCTCGATGCGCCGGCGCTGGGGGAGATCCGTGCAGAGCTCGCCGACATTCTGCGCGGCGCCGTGTCGGAGCGGCTCATCATCCGCACCTCGCCGCACAACGGGATCGCGGTCACGGTCGTGGGCCGCTCGACCGGCGAGGGTGCGGGCGGAGATGACGACGAGGTCGACCTCTGGCGCGAGATCCGTCGCCCGCGCTGACGATCGGGGAGTCGGCTCAGCGGGATCACCGGCGACGTCGGGCCCGCGCGTCCTGGGTGGACCGGGAGCCGATCGGCCCCCGCCTGATCGCCGATCGCGGCCGCGCCGGAGTCGCACAAACCAGGGGGATGGGGGTGGGGGGCGGCGATATCGCCAGCCCCCCACCCATGCGGACGGTTACCCGAAAACCGGCCGCGGTGGCCGGAACCGGCTCGATGAGCGGCCCGGCCGAACGCACAAAGCGTTCCAGCTCCTCCAGTATCCGCGAGGTGATCGAGCGCGTCTGTAGGTATTTCGGGGGACAGTCAGCCGGTGAACCCGCGCCAGCCGGCGTCGCGGTTCAGCGGGGCGCGCAGGCCCCGCGCGGTCAGCTCCCAGCTCGACCGCGCCGTGGCCTCGGGGGCCGTGGCATCCGCCCTCTCCCGCGCGTAGGCCTCGCCCACCACGACGATCGCCGCTGCGAGCTCCTCGGGCGTGGGAGTGCCGCGCACGACGCGCGCGACGGCTTCGGGCGGGTCCAGCGGTGCGTTCTCGCTCACAGCGGGATGTTCCCGTGCTTCTTCGCGGGCAGGCTCGCGCGCTTGTTCCGCAGCGCCCGCAGCGCCTTGGCGATCGACACGCGCGTCTGCGCGGGCTCGATGATCCCGTCGAGCTCGCCGCGCTCGGCCGCGAGGAACGGGGATGCCACGTTGTAGGTGTACTCGTTCGCGAGGCGCGTGCGCACCGCGGCGACGTCTTCGCCCGCCTCTTCGGCGCGCTTGATCTCGCCGCGGTAGAGGATGTTGACCGCGCCCTGCCCGCCCATGACGGCGATCTCGGCCGTGGGCCACGCGAGGTTGATGTCGGCACCGAGCTGCTTCGAGCCCATGACGATGTACGCACCGCCGTAGGCCTTGCGCAGGATCACGGTCACCAGCGGCACGGTGGCCTCGGCGTAGGCGTAGAGCAGCTTCGCGCCGCGGCGGATGACGCCGGTCCACTCCTGATCGGTGCCGGGGAGGTAGCCGGGCACGTCGACGAGCGTCACGATCGGGATCGAGAACGCGTCGCAGAAGCGCACGAATCGCGAGGCCTTCTCGCCGGCGTCGATGTTCAGCGTGCCGGCCATCTGCGAGGGCTGGTTGGCGATGATGCCGACGGTGCGCCCCTCGATCCGCCCGAAGCCGATGACGATGTTCGGGGCGAACAGCGGCTGCACCTCCAAGAACTCTCCGGTCCCTGAGCCTGTCGAAGGGTCCACGATCCCCGAGATCACCGTGTGGATGTCGTAGGGCTGGTTGGGGGAGTCGGGGATGATCGTGTTCAGCGAGCGATCGGCATCCGTCGTCTCGAACTCGAACGGCGTCTCGTAGACCGGGATCTCGGCGAGGTTGTTGTCGGGCAGGTAGCCGATCAGCGTGCGCGCGTAATCGATCGCGTCGTCCTCGTCGTCGGCGAGGTAGTGCGCGACGCCCGACCGGCTGTTGTGGGTGAGCGCGCCGCCCAGCTCCTCCATGCCGACGTCTTCGCCGGTCACGGTCTTGATGACGTCCGGCCCGGTGACGAACATCTGGCTGGTCTTGTCGACCATGATGACGAAGTCGGTGAGCGCCGGGGAGTACACCGCGCCGCCCGCGGCGGGGCCCATGATGAGCGAGATCTGCGGGATCACGCCGGAGGCCGCCGTGTTCAGGCGGAAGATCTCGCCGTACTTGCCGAGGGCGACCACGCCCTCCTGGATGCGCGCGCCGCCGGAGTCCAGGATGCCGATGATCGGGATGCCGCTGCGCAGCGCGAGTTCCATGACCTTGATGATCTTGTCGCCGGCGACCTCGCCGAGCGAGCCGCCGAAGGTCGAGAAGTCCTGCGCGTAGACCGCGACGGTGCGGCCGTGGATCGTGCCCGTGCCCGTCACGACCGAGTCGCCGTAGGGACGGGACTTGTCCATGCCGAAGGCCGTGGTGCGGTGGCGCACGTACTCGTCGATCTCGACGAACGAGCCCGGATCGACAAGCATCTCGATGCGCTCGCGGGCGGTGAGCTTGCCCTTCGCGTGCTGCTTGTCGCGGGCGGCGGCTTCGGCGTCGACGACCGCTTCCTGGTACCGGGTGCGCAGGTCGGCGATCTTGCCGGCGGTGGTGAAGAGATCGGGCTGGTCGGTCACGCCTTCCACCCTAGCGACAGCCTCCGCGGCGAGGTTGGAGGGTGCGCACAAGCGAAACGGTGAGGCGCTGTGGCATCCGTCCAGTCATCCGCTTCGGGTCGCTGGGCGCCGCCGCCGAAACGATGAAGCGCAAGCGGATGCCATCGCCTCGACGATTCTCTAGGGTGTGGGCATGCCGATCCCCGAAGCCGGATACCCGCGGACCGCCGCCGTCAGCCCCCGCGTCCAGGTGGTCGAGACCACCGGTTCCACCAATGCCGATGTTGTCGCGGCCGTGACGGCGGACCCGGCCGGCTGGCCGCACCTCTCTCTCCTCGTCACGCGCGACCAGCGCGCGGGGCGCGGGCGCCTCGATCGCACGTGGACCGCGCCCGCGGGAACCGCGATCGCCGTCTCGGTCGTCGTGGACGCCTCCCGCGTGCCGCTGCCGCTGCGGGGCTGGATTCCGCTGGTGGCCGGGGCGGCGATGACCCGCGCGGTGCGTGCGCAGCTCGGCGGGCACGGCGGCGCAGTGGAGTTGAAGTGGCCGAACGACGTGCTCGTGGAGGGCGGCAAGATCTGCGGCATCCTGGCCGAAGCCGTGCCCGGAACCTTCGACACCGTGGTGGTCGGAGCGGGAGTGAACACCCGCATGAGCCGCGCGGATCTTCCCGTGGCGACCGCGACGTCGTTCGCGGCGCTCGGGGCGGAGTGCGACGAGGACCAGCTGCTGGCGGACTACGTCTCGGGGCTCTCGGAGTCGCTCGCGGCTCTCGCGGCCGGGCAGGAGGAACGCGTGCACGGCGACGTCGAGAAGCTCTGTGCGACGGTCGGCCGCGAGGTGTCGGTCTCGCTGCCCGACGGGACGACGCTGTCGGGCCGCGCGACGCGGCTCGACGAGACGGGCCGACTCGTCGTGGAGGCGGGGACGATCGTCGAGGCGGTGTCGGCGGGCGACGTGGTGCACGTGCGCTGAGGCCCCGGGCGTCCCGCGTGTGCGCCGCGGGCTGCGGGCGCGACCCCGCACAATGAGAGGGTGACCCAGCCGACCAGCTACGGAGGGCGCCCGCGTATGCCGGCGCCGGGTGCCGCAGCGCCCGAGCTGCGCATCGCGCGGATCCACGCGCACGCGCGACGTCTCGTGTGGTCGGCGATGGTGCTGATCGGCGTCGCCGGCGCGACGGCGTACTTCTACGACAATCTGCCCGCGCCGTTCGAGAACTGGATGCTGGTGAGCGCGGCGGCCGCGATCGTGCTGCTGCTCGTCGTGGTCCCCTACCTCGTCTGGCTGTCGCACACGTGGACGATCACGACCCGTCGCGTGATCGAGCGCTCGGGCTTCTTCGGCTCGCGCAGCCAGGAGATCTCGCACGTGCGCGGGTACTCGATCCAGATGCGCCGTGGCGTGCTGCAGCGCCTGTGGGGTGCGGGGACGCTGACGCTGTCGAACGGTGTCGAGCCCCCGTTGCGGTTGAAGAACGTCCCGAACGCCGTGCTGCTGCACGAGACCCTGGTCGACCAGGTCGAGGTCAACCAGATCCTCGCTCACCGCGACTCCCAGGCGTTCGGCTCCGGCGCGGTCGGTCTCTGACGCGGGCTGCGGTCTCGTCGCCGGACCCGGCCGAGCCCCTCGAAGCCGACGGCGTCCGAGGGAGCTCCGGTCCCTTCGTCAAGCTCAGGGACCCCGGTCGCGTCGAGGTGGCTGAGCCTGTCGAAGCAACCGGCGTCCGGGGGAGTTCGGGTCCCTTCGACATGCTGAGGGACCCCGGTCGCGTCGAGGTGGCTGAGCTTGTCGAAGCCACCGGTACCCCCGCGCCGTCCCGCCTCGGCTCGCGCCCCCGCGAGCAGCCCGACAGAATGGATGCCGACGAAGGGAGCGGCATGACGCTGCGAGTCGGAGTGATCGGTGGCGGACAGCTGGCGCGGATGATGATCGCGCCCGCCGTCGAACTGGGGATCGACATCCGTGTCCTCGCCGAGGACGAGGGAATGTCGGCGGCGCTCGCCGCGTCGGCGGTGGGCGACTACCGCGACGCCGATACCGTCCTGGCCTTCGCGCGCGACGTCGACGTCATCACCTTCGACCACGAGCACGTCCCGCAGGATGTCCTCGCCGCCCTCGTCGACGCGGGGGTCTCCGTTCACCCCGGACCCGCCCCGCTCGCCGTCGCCCAGGACAAGCTCGTCATGCGGACGCGCATGGCCGAACTGGGCCTTCCCCAGCCCGACTGGGCCGCCGTCGCCGACGTCGCCGAGCTGCAGGACTTCCTCGACTCTCACGGCGGTCGCGCCGTGGTGAAGACGCCCCGCGGTGGCTACGACGGCAAGGGCGTGCGCGTCGTCGCCGCGGCGACCGAGGCGGATGACTGGTTCGCCGCTCTCGCCGAGGACGGCCACGGGGGATCGCTGCTCGCCGAAGAGCTCGTCGACTTCACGCGCGAACTCGCGCAGCAGGTGGCGCGCCGGCCGTCCGGCGAGGTGCGCGCCTATCCCGTCGTCGAGACCGTGCAGCGCGGGGGAGTGTGCGCCGAGGTCGTCGCACCCGCGCCCCGTGCCGACGGGCGTGTCCAGCGGGTCGCCGCCGACATCGGCGTCGCCGTGGCCGAGGGCCTCGGCGTCACCGGGATGCTGGCTGTCGAGCTGTTCGAGACCAGCGACGAGCGCATCCTCATCAACGAGCTCGCAATGCGTCCCCACAACAGCGGCCACTGGACGCAGGACGGGGCGGTCACCAGCCAGTTCGAGCAGCACCTGCGGGCGGTCCTCGACCTCCCCCTCGGAGCGACGGATGCCAAGGCCCCCTGGTCCGTCATGATCAACGTGCTCGGCGGGCCCGCCGAAGGGACGCTCGAGGAACGATTCCCCGCGGCGCTCGACGCGCACCCGCACGCCAAGATCCACACGTACGGCAAGGCTCCGCGCCCCGGCCGCAAGGTCGGACACGTCAACGTGACGGGCGACGACCTCGACGACGCCGTGTACGAGGCACGCGCGACGGCCGCCTTCTTCGATTGAGCTGAGCGTCTGAGCGCGCCGTTCCGCCTTCTTCCAGCGAGCCGCCCTAGCCTGGACCGGTGACCCGGCCGCTGCATTCCTCCGAGACGCCCGTGGTCGGCGTCGTCATGGGCTCCGACTCGGATTGGCGCGTGATGAACGCCGCCTCCGAGGTACTGAGCGAGTTCGGCATCCCGCACGAGGTGGAGGTCGTCTCGGCCCACCGCACGCCCGACAAGCTCGTGCGGTACGGCCGCGAGGCCCGGAGCCGCGGGCTTCGGGCGATCATCGCCGGTGCCGGGGGAGCCGCTCACCTGCCCGGCATGTTGGCATCCGTCACCGCTCTTCCCGTGATCGGCGTGCCCGTCCAGCTGGCCACCCTCGACGGGCTGGACTCGCTGCTGAGCATCGTCCAGATGCCGGCGGGGATCCCGGTCGCCACGGTGTCGATCAACGGGGCGAAGAACGCGGGGCTCCTCGCCGCACGCATCCTCGGGTCGGCGGACGCCGAGATCGCGGATCGGATCGAGGCATACGCCCGCGACCTCGAGAGTCAGGTCGAAGACAAGAACCGACGGCTCAAGGAGTCGCTATGACCCTCGCGCCCCCGCGCGCGTCGTCGCGCTCGCCGCTGGTGGAACAGCGTCCGCTGCGCAACCCCGATCTCGGATCCACCGCGGTCATGACCCGGCGCGGTTGGTGGCTCGTCGTCGCGAACCTCCTCATCCCGGGCTCCGCTCAGGTGCTCGCAGGCAACAGGCGTCTCGGGCGCTTCGGCCTCGCCGCGACCCTGGCACTGTGGGTCGGACTCGTGCTCGTCGCTCTCGGTGCCCTGCTGGCGCCGAGCAGCCTGTTCGCCCTGGCGACCGGATCGTTCATCCCCGACTTCTTGTCGTGGTTCCGCTGGGTTCCGCTCACGATCGTGCAAGCGCTGCTCGTGGGGTACGCCGTGCTGTGGATCGTGTTGACCATCGACACGCTCCGCCTCGTCCGCCTCGTCCGGACCGGCCCGCTCGCGCGATTCGGCATCGCGATCGTCTCGATCGGCCTCACCAGCATGCTCGTGGCCGGGGCGGGGTGGGCGGTGCAGACCGCGGGGACGACCCGCGACACAATCGCCGAGATCTTCGCTCAGTCCGCCCCCGTCGTCCCGCCCTCCGACGGGTACTACAACATCCTGCTGCTCGGCGGCGACTCCGGCGAAGGGCGCGACTCGATGCGCTTCGACAGCATCTCGGTGGTCTCCATCAACGCCTCCACGGGTGCCGTCACGATCACCGGCATCCCGCGCGACATGCCCCATTTCCCCTTCGCGCCTGGTCCGATGCAGGACAAGTACCCGAACGGCCACGAGGGCAAGTTCGACCCGGACTGCGGGTGGGGCAGCGGCATCAACCAGCTGCGCACCGAGGTCGAAGTCTGTCAGGACGGCAAAGCCCTGTACCCGGATGCCGAGTCACGGGGGTCCGAGCCGGGCATCGAGGCCACCAAGGACGCGGCCGAGGGCATCCTCGGCATCCAGATCCCGTACTACGTGCTCCTCGACATGAAGGGGTTCGCCGACGTGGTGGACGCCCTCGGCGGCGTCGACATCACGGTCGACGAGCGACTCCCGAAGGGCGGCCCCGCCTACGACGGGCAGCCCGTCGACGACTGGGCATTCGGGTGGATCGAACCGGGTGCACAGCACATGGACGGCGACACGGCGCAGTGGTACGCGCGTTCGCGGTACACCACGAGCGACTTCGACCGGATGCGGCGTCAGCGGCAGCTGCAGGAGGCGATCCTCGCGCAGTTCACCCCTCAGAACGTCCTCACGCACTTCCAAGAGGTCGCGGCGGCCGGGACCAACACCGTCGAGACCGACCTTCCCCAGAGCCTGATCGCCCCCACGCTGGTCGATCTCGCCCTCAAGGCCAAGGACCAGCCCGTCTCGACCATCGAGCTGACGCCGGAGGGCGGGATCGACGAGTTCGACCCCGACTACGCCCAGGTCCAGCAGATCGTCCACGACAAGCTGCATCCGCCCACCGAGACGGCGGCGCCCTCCCCGTGACCGTCACGCTGCGCGTCGTGCTGGATCAGCTCGTCGCCCCCACGTCCCGCGATCTCGCCGAGGCGTCGGCCTCCTTGGCTCAGGCTCTCGTCGACACCGCCCCGCGCGGCTGCGATGTCGCGAGCATCGTTCCCGCACCCGGGCTCGGCGATGACGCCGGGGTGACCGGCCTGTCGGCCGAGACGCGCCTCAGCATGCGACGGCGCGAGCTCGCGGCATCCTGGCAGCTCGGGGTCGCCCCCGGCGTCGGGAAGGGACTGATCCACTCGCCGACCGCTCTTGCCCCGCTTGTGCGCCACGACCGCGTCAACGAGACGCACCAGATCGTGGTGACCCTGTGGGACCTGCGCGCGTGGGAAGCGCCCGACGAACTGCCCCGCGCCGAGGCGCTCGCCTCGCGCGCGCTGCTCTCCCGCGTGACGAAGCACGCCGACGCCGTGGTCGTCCCGACCCACGCAATGGCCGCGCGGCTGGGAGAAGTGGCCAAGTCCAAGCTCGTGGCGAAGGTCCGCGTGATTGGGGGAGCCCCCGCCGCCGGCATGCGCGTCCCGTCCGACGCGGTGGGACGCCTGCGCGCCCTCGAGCTTCCGACATCGTTCCTCGCGCTCGCGGGTGGCCGCGCCCCGTCCGACGGAGTCGCCGACGCATTCGCCGCCGTCACCGCCGCTGGGTGGGACGGCGACGTCGTCGTCCTCGACGTGCCCGAGGGGGAGGAGCCCGCCGTCGTGGAGCTCGCCGCCGCCGCGGGCATCGCCGAGGCGCGCGTTCACGCCCGCGGTTCGCTCGACCAGTGGGACCGCGCCGCGGTGCTCTCGCACGCCGCCGCGTTCGTGACCGGGTGCGCACGGACGGACTGGCCCTGGCGCGCCGTGGACGCCCTGGCCGTCGGCATCCCGATCGTCGCGGTCGACACCCCCGTCCACCGGGAAGTACTGGCGGATGCCGCGGCGCTCGCCCCCGCGGACGCCCTCGGGGGCGCGTTGGAGAGGGCCCTCGGGGACGACGGCGCACGGCTGCGCGTGCTCGCCGGCGACCGCGCCAAGGGCTTCGCGTGGGAGGCCTGCGCCGACCGGATCTGGGCGCTGCACGCCGAACTCTGAGACCGGCCCGGTGCCGCGTCTCGGCACTCTCCGGCCCCTATGCTCGGACGCATGCCTGCACGCGCCGGGATCGTCATCCGCACCCGTCACCGCCCGGCGTTCCTCCGCCGGGCCCTCGGCGACATCGCCGCCCAGCGGTTCGAGGACTGGCGGCTGATCGTCGTCAACGACGGCGGTGACGCGGCCGAGGTCGACGCCGTCGTCGAGACGGCGGGGCTCGGCGAGCGCGCCGAGGTGATCCACATCCCCGCGGGCGAGGGTGGGCGCTGCATCGCGGCGAACACGGGAGTGCGCGCCCTCGACACGGAGTACGTCGTTCTCCACGACGACGACGACCGCTGGCATCCCGCCTTCCTCGAGCGCACGGTCGCGTGGCTCGACGCGCACCCCGCGCACGGCGCGGTGTCGGCCGCGACCGAGATCGTGTACGAGGAGAACCGCGGCGGGACGTGGATCGAGGTCGGTCGAGCCCCGTTCTGGGCGGGCATGAGCCGGATCTCGCTCGGCGAGATGATGAGCGTGAACCGGGCCGTTCCCATCTCGGTCGTCTATCGTCGCCGCCTGCACGACGAGGTCGGCTGGTACGACGAGACCCTGGATGCCGTCGAGGACTGGGATCTGTATCTGCGGATCCTGCGCGAGCACGAGATCGGGTTCCTCGCGGGGGAGCCGCTCGCGTTCTGGACGCAGCGGCCCGACTCGGTCGGTCTGGACGCGAACAGCATGTTCGGTCTCGCGGCCGAGCACGCGCGCGACGACGCGGTGGTGCGCGACCGCGCTCTCGCCGAGTGGGTACAGCGCGAGGGCCCCGGGCTGCCGCTGTACCTCTCGTCCCTCCACACGCAGCTAGCCGCGCATGTCGACGCGGCCGTCGACCGTCTGAGGGCCGAGCTGCGCGAGGACGTCCGTCGCGAGATCGACGCGCATCAGCCCCTTCTCTCGCGCGTCCGTGGGCTTCGTCGCCGGTTCGGACGTCGATAACGGGCGTCTACCGATCGCGGACAATACCGCGATTCGGACTCCGCGCCCCGCATAATGAACGCGTGAACCCCCGCCACGACACCGTTGTCCCGTCTCGCTCGAGGCGCGCGCGTGTCGCGCTGCCCGCTCTGCTCCTCCTCGTCGGAGCCCTGTCGCTGTCGGCCTGCGCGACGCCGATCCGCGGGGCGGCTCCCTCACCCAGCCCCTCCCTGTCCTCTTCGTCGACCATGTCGCCCGCGCCCACGGCCACGCAGACGCCCGATCCGACGCCGAGCGAGAGCGCTACACCGAACACGCCCTACAACGGCGAGATCCTCGTGGTGACGTCGGAGGTGCGCGAGGGATCACTCGAGGTCACGGCGATGGTGCCGGGGGTCGCCGAGTCGGGCGGGACGTGCACGTTGACGCGCAACGACACCGACGAGACCGTCTCGGTGACGGCCACCGAGGGCAAGGGCGTCACGTACTGCGGGCTGATGTCGCTGCCCATCACCGACGGCGCAACCGAGGTGGCCTTCCACGTCGGCTACGAGTCGCCGCAACTGCGCGCGTTCTCGGCGACCGCGACGATCGAGACCGGTCAGTGACGGCGCGCTCGCGCCGCCGCAGCGTTGCGGCGGTCATCGCGGCCTGGGCCTGCGCGATCGCCGTCCTGGTCGCGGTGCCCGTGGCGCTGCCGGCTACGGTCGCTCCCGTCGACTCCGCCGCGGCCGCCAACGCCTCGGACTGGAACGCGGGCAACATCATCGATGACGCCGTGTTCTACAACGGTGACGCGATGAGCTCCAACGATATCCAGGCATTCATGGAGCGCCAGGTGCCGTCCTGCCGGTCGGGCTACACCTGCATCAAGGACTATCGGCAGAACACCGACGACCGGCCCGCGGACAAGTACTGCAACGGCTACCAGGGACGGCCCAACGAGAGCGCGTCGACCATCATCGACAAGGTCGCGCGTTCCTGCGGGATCAGTCAGAAGGCGCTTCTCGTCCTCCTGCAGAAGGAACAGGGCCTGATCACGTCGACGGCGCCGTCGGACTGGAACTACCAAGCGGCCACGGGCCAGGGATGCCCCGACACGGCTCCGTGCGATCCGTCGACCTCGGGCTTCTTCTACCAGGTCTATTACGGCGCGCGGCAGTTCGAGGTCTACCGTCTCAACCCGACCTGGTGGGGTTACCAGCAGGGTCGGTGGAACAACATCCTCTACAACCCCGACAGCAGCTGCGGCACGCAGCGTGTCTTCATCGAGAATGCGGCCACCGCGGGCCTGTACATCTACACGCCGTACGTGCCGAACCAGGCCGCCCTCAACAACCTGTACGGCACCGGAGACCGCTGCTCGGCCTACGGCAACCGCAACTTCTGGCGGACGTTCACGGACTGGTTCGGGACGACCCGGTACACACCGCCCCGGCCGACCTACGGCGTGGACTCCTCGGTCGTCGCGGTGGACCCGTCGGGCAACGTCGTCTCCTACCCCTTCAAGAGCAGCACGTGGGGTGACCGCGTGCAGACGGCCGGGGGGCTGTCGAAGTCGGATCGGGTGCTCTCGATGGGCGATTTCGACGGTGACGGCCGCCGCGACATGATCGTCCTCGATTCGTCGAAGAAGGTGTGGCTCCGCCCGTTGCAATCGCGCGACGGCGATCTCCCCGCGAAGCGCATCGGCGTCGACTGGTCGGACGCCGCGCTGATCACGGCCGCGGGCGATGCCGACGGCGACGGGGTCCCCGACGTCTATACGACCACCAAGGCCGGCCTGCTGCTGCTCTGGAAGGGCACGGGTTACGGGACGTTCGCCGCCCCGCGGCAGGTGGGCAGCGGATGGACGGGGTTCACCGCGCTCGTCGGCGGCGCGGACATCTCCGGTGACGGCACCCCCGACATCCTCGCGCGTGACGCCTCCGGTGCTCTCTGGGTCTATCGCGGCGACGGCTCGGGCGGCTTTCGAGACGGGCGGGACTATCTGGGCGGCGGCTGGGACACGATGCGGTCCATCCTCGCACCGGGCGACTTCACGGGGAACGGCCGCACGGACATCTTGGCGGTCGACCGGTCCGGCGTGATGTGGGCCTACACGCGCGGCGACGGCGGCACGTTCGGTCGCGTGTCCACGCCCGTGGGCAGCGGATGGTCGGTGATGAGCGTCGTGACCAGCGAGGGACCCAAGCCCGGATGGCGCAAGTCCTTCCCGGGCGGCGCCGGAGACCTCACGGGCGATGGGGCGAGCGACGTCGTTGCCGTATCGAACAAGGGCGTGATGAGCGTGTACCCGGGCAACGGGTCCGGTGGGTGGCTCGGCCCGATCCAGGTGCAGGCCAAGTGGGGCTCGGCGACGGTCGTCCCGCTCGGCGACTTCGACGGCGACGGGCGTGCCGATCTGGGGCGCATCACCTCGGATGGGACGTTCCAGCTCCTGCGGGGCAAGGGAGACGGCACCTTCGCCTCCGCAACCACGATCGGCAGTGGGTGGAGCGGCTTCGGCCTGGTGACCGGCGGTATCGATTTCGACGGTGATCGGCGGGTCGATGTTGTCGCTCGCGATGCCACCGGCGCCCTGCGGCTCTACCGCGGCGACGGGATGGGCGGTTGGCTCACCGGTCAGGGCGAGGTCATCGGGGTGGGATGGAACGTCATCAATTCGCTCTCCGCGGCCGGTGACGTCGACGGCGACAGCATCAACGACTTCATCGCGCGCAAGACGGACGGCACCCTGTGGTTGTACGGGACGAACGGACGGGGCAGTTGGGGGTCCATCCGCCAGATCGGAACCGGCTGGAACGTCTTCAAGACGGTCTTCAGCCCGGGCAACTTCGATGGGAACGGTGGCCCCGACGTCCTCGGCCGCGCCTCGAACGGCGACCTCTACCTCTACCGCGGCGACGGCGGAGGCGGGTGGCAGGGAGATCGGTTCCGTGCCGGCATCGGGTGGGACGTGATGGCGCAGATCCGCTGATCCGGGTCCGCCGCAGTGCGGGTCTGCGCGCGACGCACAGGTCGATGCCCGACACTGGAGGGTCGGCCTTTTCGAGAGAGACCTGCTCCGTGACACACACCTCCTCCCTGAGCGCGCTGCGCGATCGATACGCCCGCTGGACCACCCCGCGTCCCGACGGGCTGCCCAACCGGGCCGTGGTCGGCCTTCCCCTCGGGCTGCTGGGCGTGGTGTTGGTGGCGTTCGTCGCGCTGGGACTCACCGGCTCGTCGACGGGGATCGTCCACGACCTGATCAGCCAGGGAGACGACCCGGCCCTCATCGCGGGAGAGCCGGAAGCGATCCGCAGCGACGAGTGGTTCGTGCAGACCTCGTGGGTGATCTCGCAGGTGGAGCAGGATCTCCCCGCCCGGAACGAGACCTTCCCCGGCGGCATGGATGCCACCGTGCAGAACGACCTGCCCACGACCGACTGGTCGACGGTGCTGCGTCCGCACCTGTGGGGCTTCTTCTTCCTCCCTCTCGATCAGGCGATGGCACTGAAATGGTGGCTACCCGGGTTCGCGGTCATCGGCGCGGGGTACCTTCTCGCGGTCGTGCTGATGCCCCGCCGGCCCGTGGCCGCGGCGGCTCTCTCGGTCGGATTCTTCTTCGCCCCGTTCTTCCAGTGGTGGTACCTGTCGACGACCCTGTATCCGGCGGCATGGGCGTTCCTGGTCATGGCCACGGCGATGTGGTGCGTGCGATCGAGCAGACGCGTCGGAGCGTGGGTGCTGTCGGCGCTCACCGCGTGGACGACTGCAGCCATGGCCGTCGGCGTGTACGCCCCGTTCATCGTGCCCGTGGTGCTCGTCTCGGCGGCGTTCGTCGTCGGTGTCGTCCTCACCCCCGTGCCGCAGGCCGAGTCCTTCGGTGTCCGCGTCCGCCGGCTCGTCCCCCTGCTCGTCGGCGGTGCCGCCGCGGTGTTGGTGACGCTGATCTGGCTCGTCACCCGGTGGTCCACCATCCAGGGCTTCACGTCCACCGTGTACCCGGGGGAGCGGCTGCAGAAGGTCGGCGAGGGCGGCTGGTCGGAAACCGCCCAATTGTTCTGGGGGTTCCTCTCGTTCGATCTGGGCCGCACCGCGGGCCTGCCGTTCGCCGTGAACATGTCGGAAGCGTCGACCTTCTTCCTGCCGGGCATCCTGCTCATCGTCGCCGTCGTCTGGTTGCTCGTCGTCCGGTGGCGGGCGTCACGACGGCTGGATCCCGTGACGATCGCGCTCCTGGTCGTGGGAGCGGTGATGCTCGCTTTCCTGATCGTTCCGGGGTGGGATGCCATCGCCCACCTCCTCTTCCTCGATCGCACGACCTCGCCGCGAATCCGCATCGGCTTCGGCGTGCTCAGCTTCGTCCTCGTCCTCGTCGTCGGTCGCGAGATCGACGAACGTCGCGCGCGCCGGGCCGGGCGGCCTCCGTGGTGGGTCGCCGGCGCCACCGCCGCCGTCGCCCTCGCGTCGATGGCGGTCGTGCTGTGGCGCATCCACCGTGAGACCGGGCTGGACGTGCACTTCGACGGGATCGAACCGTCGGCCGTCGCGGTCGGCGTCATTTCGGCGCTGCTGCTCGTGGCATCCGTCGTCGCCATCGCCCGCGGAGGGATGACCACCGGTGCCATCGGTCTGCTGGTGGTGTCCCTCCTGGCCGGGCTGGGTGTCAACCCGCTCTACCGGGGTGTGCTCGACCTGAGGGACACGGCGACGGTGCATGCGATCCAGCAGCGCGACGAAGAAGAACCGGGCACATGGGTCGGCATCACATCGAGCCAGCTCCCCACCATGATGCTCGTCGAGTCGGGCGTCACGGCGTTGAACGGGTTCCAGGGTGCGCCGTCCCGCGAGATGTGGTCGGAGATCGACCCGACCGGTGCCGCCGAAGAGCGATGGAACCGTCTGGGGATGGTGTCCTGGGTCCTGGGCACGGGCGACCCGTCGCCGCGCAACCCGTATCCCGATCAGGTGCAGATGACCTTCGACGCCTGCGCGCCCTTCGCGCGCGAACACGTCACGTGGGTGTTGAGCGAAGCTCCGATCGACTCGGCGTGCGTCACGCTGTCGGACACCGTCCAGGAAGGCCCGACGACGATGCACATCTACGAGGTCGTCAAGTGATCCGTGCGGGGGCGGACGGCCGCCCCCGCACGGATCCTGTCACGCCGACAGGTAGGAGCGCAGGCGCTCGCGCGCCGGAGCGGTGACGACGGGGCCGTGGTCGGCCAGCTCGAGAACGCTGTTCGACGGCCGGGGCGCGACGGGTGCCGTCGCCGCGGCGAAATACTCCTCGGTGCTGACCCCCGTGACGCGGGAGGGGTCGTGGCCGGTGAGCTCGAAGACGTCGCGTGCGATGTCGTACCACGTCGTGGGATCGCCGGCTCCGGTCACGTTGTAGACGCCGGAGGGTGCTCCCGTCTCGAGCAGCGCGCGCACCGTGGCGGCGAGGTCGGTCGTGAAGGTCAGGCGTCCTCGCTGATCGTTCACGACGCGAGGATCGACACCGCGTTCGGCGAGCGACGCCATCGTGCGGACGAAGTTGTTGCCCTCGCCGATGACCCAGCTCGTCCGCAGGATGTAGTGCCGCGGAACCGCGGAGACGATCGCGTCGCCCGCGGCCTTCGTCTGCCCGTAGACGCCTACGGGCGACACCGGGTCGGTCGTCGCGTACGCGCCCTCTTTCGATCCGTCGAAGACGTAGTCGCTCGAGACGTGCACCAGCGTGATCCCATTGGCCGTCGCGATACGGGCCAACGCGGCCACGGCCGTGACGTTCGCCGCCCAGGCCTCGGTGCGGCCCTCGGGCGTCTCGGCGACATCGACCTTGGTGTACGCGGCGGCATTGACGATCGTGCCGTAGTCGCGCCAGCGGCGCGCGGCATCCAGATCCGGCGAGGTCAGGTCGAGGTCGGCGCGCGTGGCGTACTCGATCCACGGGTGGTCGCCGAACTCCTCGCGCAGGGCCCGGCCGAGCTGGCCGTTGGCCCCGGTCACGAGGATCTTCTTCGGGGGCATCGGCACGACGTCGGCGAGACGCGGGTGGTTCTTGTCCTTCGCGCTGATCTCCACGTCGTCGAGCGGGATCGGCCAGTCGATCGCGGCGGTCTCGTCGGCGAGGTTGAGGAAGGTGTAGGTGGCGTCGGGCGACCAGTGGTCGTTCACGAGGTACGTGTACGCGGTGTCGGGTTCGAGGGTCTGGTACGAGTTGCCGACGCCTCGCGGGACGAAGATCGCCGTCGACGGGTCGAGCTCCGTCGTGAAGACCGCACCGAACGAGTCGCCCTCGCGAAGGTCGACCCACGCGCCGAAGATCCGTCCGGTCGCGACCGACACGTACTTGTCCCACGGTTCGGCGTGGATGCCGCGGGTCGTGCCCACCGCGTCGTTGAACGAGATGTTGTTCTGCACCGGACCGAAGTCGGGCAGGTCGACACCCGCGGCGGTCATCTTCTCGCGCTGCCAGTTCTCTTTGAACCATCCGCGCGCGTCGCCGTGGACGGGGAGATCCAGCACGACGAGCCCGGGGATGGGCGTTTCGCGCACCGACAGCGCCTTGCCGAAATCGATCGACACGGCGGTCACTGTCCCTTGCTGGCGTAGAAGGCTTCGACGCCGTCCTTCGACGGTGCCCACCAGGCCTCGTTGTCGCGATACCACTGGATGGTGGCCGCGAGTCCGGACTCGAAGTCGCCGTACGTCGGCGTCCAGCCGAGCTCGGTTCGCAGCTTGGTGGAGTCGATGGCGTAGCGCAGGTCGTGGCCGGGCCGGTCGGTGACGAGATCGTACGCGTCGGTGGGCTGACCGGCGATCTGCAGAATCAGTTCGACGACGCTCTTGTTGTCTTTTTCGCCGTCCGCGCCGATGAGATAGGTCTCGCCGATCTCGCCCTTGTCGAGGATCGTGAGCACGGCCGAGGAGTGGTCGTCGGCGTGGATCCAGTCACGCACGTTCTCCCCGGTGCCGTAGAGCTTCGGGCGAATTCCGCGGATGACGTTGGTGATCTGGCGGGGGATGAACTTCTCGACGTGCTGGTAGGGGCCGTAGTTGTTCGAGCAGTTGCTGATCGTGGCGCGAACGCCGAAGGAGCGCACCCACGCGCGCACGAGGAGGTCGGACCCGGCTTTCGTCGACGAGTACGGCGATGACGGGTTGTAGGGCGTCGACTCGGTGAAGCGCGCCGGATCGTCGAGCTCGAGATCGCCGTACACCTCGTCGGTCGAGATGTGGTGGAAGCGCACGTCGTGACGGCGCGCGGCTTCGAGCAGCGTGTACGTGCCGATGATGTTGGTGTCGAGGAAGGGGCGCGGGTCGTGCAGCGAGTTGTCGTTGTGCGACTCGGCGGCGTAGTGCACCACGGCGTCGGCCTCAGCCACCAGCGGGTCGACGACGGCCGCGTCGGCGATGTCGCCGACGACGAGACGCACGCGGTCCTCGGGGAGGCCCTCGAGCGACGCGCGGTTGCCCGCGTAGGTGAGCTTGTCGAGCACCGTCACCGTGTGGTCGGTGTGCGCGATGACGTGGTGCACGAAGTTGGAACCGATGAAACCGGCGCCACCGGTCACGAGAAGACGACTCATGGTCCATAGGGTAGCTGGGTTGCTGTTCGGCCCCCGTCCCCGCTGGATTGGCGTGGGTGCCGCGATGAGGGAAACTTGACCCCATGCGCGGAATCATTCTGGCGGGCGGCACGGGCTCGCGACTTCACCCGATCACGTTGGGCATCTCGAAGCAACTGGTGCCGGTCTACGACAAGCCGATGATCTACTATCCGCTGTCGACGCTGATCCTCGCCGGCATCCGCGACATCCTCATCATCACCACCCCGCAGGATTCCGAGCAATTCCAGCGCCTGCTCGGCGACGGCTCGCGTTTCGGCATCTCGTTGACCTACCGCGTTCAGCCCTCGCCCGACGGCCTCGCGCAGGCCTTTCTTCTCGGCGAGGAGCACATCGGCTCCGAGTCGGTCGCTCTCGTGTTGGGCGACAACATCTTCTACGGGCAGGGCATGGGTACGCGTCTGCGCCAGTACACCGATCTCGACGGCGGGGTCGTCTTCGGATACCGCGTCGCCGATCCGACCGCCTACGGCGTCGTGGAGTTCGACCGCGAAGGACGCGTGGTCTCTCTCGAAGAGAAGCCCCTCGTCCCAAAGAGCGATTACGCCGTGCCCGGGCTCTACTTCTACGACAACGACGTCATCGAGATCGCCCGCGAACTGAAGCCGTCGCCTCGCGGAGAGCTCGAGATCACCGACGTGAACCGCACCTACCTCGAGCAGGGGCGTCTGCGCGTCGAGCTGCTCCCACGCGGCACCGCGTGGCTCGACACCGGTACGTTCGACTCGCTCAGCGAGGCGACCGAGTTCATCCGCACGGTCGAGAAGCGCCAGGGGCTGTCCATCGGATGCCCTGAAGAGGTCGCGTGGCGCATGGGGTTCCTCAGCGATGAGGAACTGCGCGAACGCGCGGAGCCGCTCGTCAAGAGCGGATACGGGCAGTACCTGCTCAAGGCCCTTGCACAGGGAAGCGTCGACGGCCCCCTCTAAGCTCGCCGTTGGTCTGCGTGCGGTCAAGGCCCCTGCCGCATTCGAGAGAACCGCGGGATGAATCGAGGGGGCTGAAGTGGAGCATGCGTTGGTTTTCCCCTCCGATGGACGACGACTCGTCGTCTACGTCGTGTACGACCGGCGTGGCGGTGTCGACGATTACGTGGTTCACGCCCTCGAAGGGATGCGCGACCGCACCACCCACATCCTCGCGGTGATCAACGGCAAGCTCTCGGACGACGCGAGACGACGCCTCGAACCGGTGACGGACGAGATCCTGCTGCGGAAGAACGTCGGCTTCGACATCTGGGCGCACAAGGATGCCCTCGACCACATGGGGTCGCGACTGGCGGACTTCGACGAGCTCGTGCTCACCAACGACACGTGGTTCGGTCCCGTGCGTCCGTATGGACCCGTCTTCGACCGCATGGACGCCCTCGACGCCGACTTCTGGGGGATGACCGACCACGCCCGCGAGGAGCCGAACCCCTTCACGGGCGAGGGCGTTCTGCCGTACCACCTGCAGTCGTTCTGGATCGCCGTCCGCCGGCGCATGTTCACGTCGGAGCGCTGGGAGCGCTACTGGCGGGATCTCCCCGAGATGCCGTCGTACTTCGACGCGGTGCTCAAGCACGAGACCATCTTCACTGAGACCTTCACCGAGGCGGGGTTCACCTCGGCGGTGGCCTTCGCGTCGGCCGACTACCCGACCGACCACCCGGCGTTGTTCAATCCCACGCTCCTCATCGACGACGGATGTCCGCTGGTCAAGCGCCGCCCGTTCTTCCACTGGCCGCCGTTCCTCGACCGTCATGCGGTGATCGGTCGCGCGATCCTCGACAAGGTCGCGGCCCACGGCTATCCGACCGCGCTGATCTTCGAGAACTTGGCGCGGACGGTTCCGCCGAAGGTGATCAACACCAATCTGGCGATGCTCGACATCCTCCCCCGCACGGTGGTCACGGCATCCGAGGATCCCTCGACCCTGCGCGTGCTCGTGGTCATCCACGCGACCGGGATCGCCTCGGTCACCCCGCTCGTGGAGCGGCTCAGCTGGTTCCCGGCACCGGTCGACGTGATCGTCACCACGTCGGACGCGGGGCTCGCGCCCGCCCTCGACGAGCTGCTGTCAACCCATGGTCAGAACGTGTCCGCGGCCGAGGTCCGCGTCGTCCCGTCGCCGAACGGCCGCGACATGAGCGCCTTCCTGATCGGATGCCGAGCCGAACTGCTCAGCGACCAGTACGACGTCTTCGTCAAGCTCCACGACCGTCTCCCCGTCCGCCGAGGACGCACGGTGTCGGAGTACTTCCGCCGGTACATGCGCGACAACCTCGTGGGAAGTCCGTCGTACATCGCCAACCTCCTCGCCCTGTTCGTGCGCGAGCCGGGGCTCGGTGCCGTCTTCCCCCCGGTCATCGAGACGGGCTATGCCACGACCGGTGAGGGCTGGTCGTGGTATCGGGGGATGGGTCAAGATGTCGCCGACGATCTCGGCATCCGGGTTCCGCTCGACGGGATCACCCCCCTTTCCCCGCTCGGCGGTATGTGGATCGGACGACCCGCGGGGCTCCGGTCCTACCTGTCGGCGGATTGGACCTACGACGACTTCCGTGATCGATCGCGCGAGCTGGTGCCCGATCTGCAGCGGCTTCTGGAGCGTCTCGTCTCCGTCGCGGTGGGGGAGCAGGGCCTTCACGTGCGGACGGTGCTGGACGCCGAACACGCGAGCCTCACCCACCTCGCGATCGAGTACAAGATCGATCAGCTCGCGGTGAACCTTCCCGGGTATCCGATCGAGCAGATCCAGTTCCTGCACCGTGCGGGCTGGATGGGCACCGCGGGCGCGGTGGCCTTCTTCCGCATGTACATGAAGACGAACCACAACAAGGTCGTCCAGCGCCTCGACCCCGTCATGCACCCGCTCGGACAGGGCGCGCGTGCGGTGCTGCGCCGGGTTCGCGCGGGGGCCGCGGCCGGCCGCGCCCTGGTGAAGGGAGTCCGCCGGTGAGCGGTACCGAGATCGCGCCGCCCCTGCCCTTCCCGGACGGCGGCCGCCGGCTGATCGTGTACACGATCTACGACCGCCGCGGAGAGGTCGAGGACTACGTCCTGCACGCCCTGGCGGCGCTTCGCATGCACGCCGACCGCGTCATCGCCGTGGTCAACGGCGATCTGACCGACGCCGGGCGGACGCGACTGGTCGATGCCGTCGACGAGATCATCGAGCGCGAGAACGCCGGCTTCGACATCGGTGCGCAGCGTGATGCCCTGGCGCGTCTCGGTGAGCGGGTCGCGGAGTTCGACGAGATCGTGCTGACCAACGACACGTGGTTCGGCCCGGTGCGGCCGTTCGGGCCCCTCTTCGACCGCATGAACGCCCGTCCGGTGCACTTCTGGGCGATGACCGATCACGCGGCCGAGGACCATAACCCCATCACCGGCTCGGGGACCCTGCCGTATCACTTCCAGTCGTTCTGGATCGCGGTGCGCCGCGAGATGTTCCAGACCGAGCGGTGGCGGCGTTACTGGGCGGAGCTCCCCGACATCTCCACCTACGTCGACGCCGTCGTCCACCACGAACTCGTCTTCCGTGCGGCATTCGCCGGCAGCGGATTCGTGGGAGAGGCGGCGTTCGCGTCCGACGATTATGCGGTGGTGAACGCCTCGCTCTTCGCCCCGCGCGCGCTCATCGAAGACGGCTGCCCGATCCTGAAACGGCGTCCCTTCTTCCACTGGCCCCCGTTCCTCGACCGTCACGCGGTGATCGGGAGGTGGGCGCTGGAGGCGGCGGCCGAGGGCGGATATCCCGTCGAGATCGCCCTTTCAAATCTTGCGCGCAACGTCGCGCCGAAGGTGTTGAACGCCGACGCCGGACTCATGGACGTGGTGGGCCCGGACCACGCCCCCTACGATCCGACCGCGGCGTTGCGCGTGGTCGTCATCGCCCACATCTTCTACGACGAGATGACCGAGGAGATGATCGAGCGGGCGAACACCGTGCCCGGACCCTACGACCTCGTCGTCACGACCCCCGACGCCGAGCGTGCGCGGCGGATCGAGTCGCGGATCGCCGCCCTGCCAGGTCGGCGCGGATCGGTGGAGGTGCGTGTCGTCGCCTCGAACGACGGCCGCGACCAGAGCGCCTTCCTCGTCGGATGCCGCGACGTCCTGCTGTCGGGTGATTACGACCTCGTCGTCAAGCTCCACAGCAAGAAGACACCCCAGGACGGCTACAACGTCGGCTCGCATTTCCGAGAGCAGCAGTTCTTGAACCTCCTGCACGACGAGGACCACACCTCGCGTGTGCTCGCGCTCTTCCAGCGGGAGCCGGGGCTGGGGCTCGCGTTCCCGCCGATGATCCACATCGGCTACCCCACCCTGGGTCGTGCCTGGTGGTCGAACAAGCCCGGTTTCGAACGGCTCGCGGAGAAGCTGGGCATTCGTGTTCCCCTCGATGACGTGTCGCCGTTGGCCCCATACGGCTCGATGTTCTTCGCCCGGCCTGAAGCCCTTCGTCTGCTCGTCGAGCATCCCTGGGAATACTCCGATTTCGGCGGCGTGGAGGCGTACCAGGACGGGGGGCTGGCACATATCCTGGAACGCATGCCGTCGTACGCGGCAGGAGAATTGGGTTACCACAGCCGGACGATCGTCGCACCCGATTATGCGGCGATCAGCCACACGGCGCTCGATTACAAGCTCGATGAAATGGCCGGAACGACTCCGGGATACGCCTTCGAGAAGATCGATCGTCTTCGGGCGCTCGGATTCGTGGGCACCGGCTCCGGAAAAGACTTCCTCAGGATGTACATGCGCCTGAATCACATGGGCACCGTGCATCGGATGAGGCGAGTGATGGACCCGACCAAGAGCCCGGGTCGATGGATCGACCGGGCCGCGCGCGGGCTGAAGAAACGACGAAAGAACTCATGACGGGACAGCGAGAATGGCAGCGATGAGCCAGGAGAGCGTGGCGCGATTCGCGCGGATCTCCGAAGCGCCGTACGCGGTCGTCGATGCGAAGGGTCGCCGCACCACCGGCCGGCTCGGCAAGGTCGGCGAGATCCTCAAGCGCCGCGACCTGTTGAACCTCCTCGTGCGTCGCGACCTGCAGGCGCGCTACCGCGACAGCTTCCTCGGATTCCTGTGGACCGTCATCCGTCCGCTCATCCAGTTCTTGATGTACTTCATCGTGCTGGGGCAGTTCTTGCGCGCGGCCGAGGGCATCGACAACTTCGCGATCTATCTGTTCTCCGGTCTGACGCTGTACGTGTTCTTCAATGACATGGTGTTCGGCGCGACGGGGTCGATCCTGCAGAACGGCGGACTGGTCAAGAAGATCTACCTGCCTCGTGAGATCTTCCCCCTGGCGAGCATCGGCGGAGCGGGGTTCATGTTCCTCGTGCAGCTCGGCGTCCTCGTGGTGGCGGCTCTGCTGTTCCGCGCCCTGCCCGAGCCCGCCGAAATGCTCTGGTTCTTCCCGTCGGTCATCCTGATCACCATCTACGGTCTCGCCATCGGTCTGCTGCTCTCAGCGTTGAACGTCTATCTGCGCGACATCCAGTACCTGACCGAGGTCGTGCTGATGCTCGCGATGTGGGGATCGCCCATCGTCTACTCGTGGCGCATGGTGCAGGACGTCATCGTTCGGTTCCAGTTGCCGGAATGGGTGCTCGACGTCTACGCCTCGAACCCTCTGACCATCGCCGTCCTGGGATTCCACCGCGCGTTCTGGGGCGCGGGGACGCTCGAGGACTACCCCGCCCAGTTGGGGCTGCGGATGCTGATCGCCGGGGTGGTCGGTCTGGTTCTGCTCGTGATCTCGCACCGGGTGTTCACCCGGATGCAGGGCAACTTCGCTCAGGAGCTGTGATGTCGGACACCGCAACCGTCGCGCCGGACATCGTGCGCCTGACCTCGGTCTCGAAGCACTTCCGCGTGCGCAAAGACAACAGCCTGAAAGACCGCGTGGTCCACCTGGGCCGTCTGGGGAAGTCCTTCCGCCGCGACTTCGTCGCGGTGGACGATGTCTCGCTCACGATCCAGGCCGGAACCACCGTCGGACTTCTCGGGGCGAACGGATCCGGAAAGAGCACGTTGCTCAAGCTGATCGGCGGGATCCTCTCGCCGTCGGACGGGTACATCGAGACGCGCGGGCGGATGGCCGCCCTGCTCGAGCTCGGCGCGGGCTTCCACCCCGACCTGAGTGGTCGGGAGAACGTCTACCTGAACGCCTCGATCCTCGGCATGACCCGCGAGGAGATCGATCGCGAGTTCGACAACATCGTCGAGTTCAGCGGCATCGGTGATTTCATCGACACCGCGGTGAAGTTCTACTCGTCGGGGATGTACGTGCGCCTCGCGTTCTCGGTCGCGATCCACACCGACCCCGACATCCTGCTCGTCGACGAGGTGCTCGCCGTCGGCGACGAGACCTTCCAGCGCAAGTGCATGGACCGCATCAACGAGTTCCGAGAGCAGGGGCGCACGATCATCCTCGTGACGCACTCGGCCCAGCAGGTGGCCGAGCTCTGCGACCGAGGCATCGTGCTGAAGGACGGCGCGGTGGTCTTCGACGGCGAGACCCGCGAGGCAATCGGCGCGCTGCGCGACGTGCTCGAGGGTCGTCGCGTCGGTGAGGCCCCGCCCGAGCAGACGGTGCATCCCATCCAGGTCAAGCGGGTCGAACTCCTCGCCGACGACGGCACCCGCACCAAGACCGTGCAGGAGGGCGACCCCCTCACGATCCGCGTGCACGTCGACTCGATGAAGCCCATCGAACGCTGGGAGCTCGGCTTCAGCATCGACACGCCTCTCGGGCACATGGTGCTGGCATCCAACACGGAGATGCTCGAGCACCGTCTCGACCCGATCACGGGACCGGTGTCGATCGACCTGCGTATCGCTTCGGTCAACCTCGGCGCGGGTCAGTACTACGTGAACGCGAACGCCGCCGGAGTCAGCGAGCCGAGCAGCCACGGCCTCGCCCAGGGCGCGCTCTTCACCGTCCGGACGCGCGAGGACGTGACGGTGGGGACCGTGGCCGCCAGCGTCTCGTTCGCCGGTGTGACTCGATCCTGAATTCCCGCTCGCTCCGGGTGATTTCTCCGGGAGCTCTCGCCCCACCCCGATAAGCTGGTCCGCCGTGCACCACTCCGCAACTCCTTCTTCTCTCGCCGAAACGCCCCCTCGGATCGACCCCTCCGCCGATGTGACGGGGGCCTCCATCGGGACCGGCTCGTCGGTCTGGCACCTCGCCCAGATCCGAGAAGGAGCGGCGATCGGTGTGAACTGCGTGATCGGCCGGGGTGTCTACGTCGGTCCCGGTGTCGTGGTCGGGGACGGAAGCAAGATCCAGAATTACGCCCTCGTCTACGAACCGGCGCGCTTGGAGAGAGGCGTCTTCGTGGGGCCGGCGGTGGTGTTCACGAACGACACGTATCCGCGGGCGATCAACCCCGACGGCAGCCCCAAGTCGGCGGCCGACTGGACGCCGGTCGGCGTGACGGTGCGCGAGGGCGCCTCGATCGGTGCGCGCGCGACGTGCGTCGCCCCGGTGGTCGTCGGACGCTGGGCGACGGTCGCCGCCGGTGCCGTCGTGACGAAGGACGTCCCCGACTTCGCGCTCGTCGCCGGGGTCCCCGCTCGCCGTATCGGGTGGGTCGGGCCCGCCGGCGTCCCTCTCGAGAAGCAGGGTGAGGTCTGGGCCTGTCCTCGGACGGGCGCGCGTTTCATCGAGACCGATGGTGTTCTCAAGGAGGAAACCCATGCCTGATCTCATTCCCGCCGCCAAGCCCCTCATCGGCGAGGACGAGCGTGCCGCCGTCGACCGCGTGCTGCGCAGCGGCATGATCGCCCAGGGTCCCGAGGTCGCGGCGTTCGAGCGCGAGTTCGCCGAGCATTTCGTCGAGGGACGCGAAACGGTCGCGGTCAACTCAGGTACGTCGGGTCTCCACCTCGGTCTGCTGGCGTGCGGCATCGGCCCCGGAGACGAGGTCATCGTGCCGTCGTTCACCTTCGCCGCGACCGGTAACTCGGTCGCCCTTACCGGCGCGACCCCCGTGTTCGCCGACATCGACCCCGTGAGCTTCACCCTCGACGTCGCGAGCGTCGAGGCGTCGATCACCCCGCGCACACGCGCGATCATGCCCGTTCACCTCTACGGTCATCCGGCCGACATGGTCGGCCTCACGGCTCTCGCCGAAAGGCACGGCCTGATGCTGTTCGAAGACGCCGCCCAGGCGCACGGCGCGCGGCTGAACGACCAGCCGGTGGGAACCTTCGGCTCGTTCGCGATGTTCTCGCTCTACCCGACGAAGAACATGACCAGCGGCGAGGGGGGTATGGTCACCGCCGGCGGATCCGACGTCGCCCGGATGCTGCGCCTCCTGCGCAACCAGGGCATGGAGCGGCAGTACGAGAACGAGGTCGTCGGGTTCAACGCGCGCATGACCGACCTGCACGCGGCGATCGGTCGTGTGCAGCTCACGAAGGTCGACGCGTGGACGCAGAAGCGGCGCGACAACGCCGCGTTCCTCGACACGCACCTGACGGGCGTGCAGATCCCCGCCGTCGCCGCGGGGGTCCATCACGTCTACCACCAGTACACCGTGCGCGTTCCAGAGGACCGCGACGGGTTCGTCGCGGCCCTCCGCGAGGAGCATCAGGTGGGCAGCGGCGTCTACTACCCGATCCCCAATCACCGGCTTCCCTCGTTGGTTTCGTTCGCCCCCGGTCTCGATCTGCCCGAGACCGAGCGCGCCGCGCAGGAGGTGGTCTCGCTCCCCGTGCACCCCTCGCTGAGCGACGACGACCTGGGGCGCATCGTGACGGCGGTCGTCGCGGTGGCGGGAGCGGGCGCATGACCGCGGCGCTGCGCGCCGGCCTGCTGGGCCTGGGGATGATGGGACGCCACCACGCGCGTCTCCTCCGTGAGATGGACGGGATCGACCTCATCGCCGTCGCCGATCCTGCCGGCGACGTGCACGGGGTCGCGGGGGGACTTCCCGTCCTCCCGGACGTCGAGGCCCTGGCATCCGCGGGTCTCGACATCGCCGTCGTCGCCGTCCCCACACGCTTCCACGCGGCGGCGGCCACGACGCTGGCCGAGGCCGGCGTGCACGTGATGGTCGAGAAGCCGATCGCCGACAGCTCGGAAGAGGGCCGCATCCTGGCCGACCTGTTCGACGCGCGCGGTCTCGTGGGCACCGTCGGTCACGTCGAGCGCTTCAACCCCGCGCTCCAGCAGCTGCGGGCCCGCTTGGCAGAGGGCGAGATCGGCGACGTCTACCAGATCGCCACGCGTCGTCAGAGCACCTTCCCCGCACGCATCGGCGACGTGGGCGTGGCCAAAGACCTCGCCACCCACGACATCGACCTCACCGCATGGGTGGCGCAGTCGTCGTACGCCGCTGTGTCGGCCCAGACGGCGTTCCAGAGCGGGCGGTCGTTCGAGGACATGATCGCCATCTCGGGACGTCTGCAGGACGGCGCGGTGGTGAACCACCTGATCAACTGGCTCAGCCCCATGAAGGAGCGCGTCACGGTCGTGACGGGAGAGCGGGGAACTTTCATCGCCGACACGGCCACGGCCGACCTCACACTGCACCGCAACGGCACGGCGGCTCTGGAGTGGGAGTCCGTCTCGACCTTCCGGGGAGTGTCCGAGGGCGACGTGACGCGGTTCGCGTTCCCGAAGCGCGAGCCCCTGCGCTCCGAGCTCGAGGCGTTCCGCGACGCCGTGAACGGGCAGCCCACCCTTCTTTCCACCATGCGCGAGGCCGTGCACGTGCTCAGCGTGGTCGAGGCGTCGTTGGAGTCGGCATCCGACGACGGACGACTCATCCGCATGGGCCAGCGTGCCGCGTTCTGACGGCTGAGGAGAACACGCGAAAGCGCCCGCCCCTTCCGGGGTGGGCGCTTTCGCTTCGGGCTCTCACCGGGCCGCGAACGGGGTGTGCTCCGGTGTCGACGGCGTGGCCTGGATGTCCAGTTGCAGTGCGCTGATCAGCAGTTGCGTTCCCAGCATGAGCGGGAGGGCCGCGAGCATGACGGTCGCCGCGGTCGCGATGGCCGAGCCGAGGATCTGGAAGAACAGCCAGATCGTGACGATCGCGCCGAAGCCGAGGAACAGTAGACCCAGGAAGAGGAGCAGCGCGATCGGGGAGAACGACCAGAGCACGTAGCGGTACCAGATGCGGTTCCAGAAGCCGACGGTCAAGCGGTGCACGAGTTCGGGGACCACCTTGCTCAGGCGAATGCTCGACACCTCGTCGCCATAGACGGCGGGAATCGGGACGTCGACGGCCGACACCTGCAGGATGTTGAGGTGGATCAGGAGGTCGTTCTCGAAGCTGTAACGCTTGGCGACGCGATCCAGCGGTACACGGCGCAACGCCTCACTTCGGATCGCGGTGTAGCCGTTCTGCGGGTCGAACAGGTTCCAGTAGCCCGACGACAGCTTCGTGATGAAGGACAGCGCGATGTTGCCGAAGACGCGGTATCCGGGCATGCCGGTGAAGGACTCGGGGGAGTAGAAGCGATTCGCCTTCGCGAACCCGTACCCGTCTTCGACCACCCGATCGAGCAGTGCCGGCAGGTACGCGGGGTCCATCTGCGCATCGCCGGCCATGATCACGTTCACATCGCTGCCCAGTTCGAGCGCGGCACGGTGACCGGTGATGATGGCACCGCCGACGCCCTGATTCACCTCGTGGCGGATGAGGGCCACGCGGGGGTCGCCGACCCGCGTGACGGCTCCGCTGGTGTCGTCCGGACTGCAGTCGTCGACGATGACGATGTGATCGACGAAGTCGGGCATCGTCTCGATGACCCGGGCGATCATCTTCTCCTCTTTGTACGCGGGAACGACCGCGGCGATGATGGCGCCTTTATACATGCGAGTGAGAACCTTTCGGGCGGGCGAAGACCCAGTAACGGTACGCGAAGTAATTGCCGACGGTCGTCACCGCGACAGCGAGGACCTTCCCCACGACCCACGACCAGCCGACGGCGTCGGCCAGCGCCACGATGCCCGTGGTGAGGAGCGTGTTCGCCGCGACGAGCAGCGCGTAGCGCACGACGCTCGGGGCCACGGCATCCGAAGCCCGGAAGGCCAGGAGCCGCTGGAGCGTGTAGGTCACGACGAAACTCGCGAGGAACGCCGTCGGCGTCGCGACGGCGAGGGGGACCCCGGCGACGTCGTGGAGGAGCCAGAGCAGACCGAAGTCGAAGGCGAACGCGAGGCCGCCCACCACGAGGTAGCGCACGAGGCTGGACGACCAGAGGCGGGTGAGTCCCCACCCGCGCGGCGAGGGGGACTCCGAAGGCATGGATTCTATTCTGCCAGCCGCGCTGTGCTGTCCGAGACGCCGCGTGACCGTGTCAGCACCGCCTGCAGAGCGGCATTTAGCAGCGTCCGGGCGCGCGCATCGAAGGAGTGCTCGGCGCGGACGCGCTCCGACACCGCCGTCAGGGTCGCGGTGTCGGGGAACACGGCATCCCGATCTCCGGACAGCATCTCGATGAGCTCCGGGACCGTGTCGTAGGTCGCGACCGCCCCGCCGAACAGGGCGTCGATCCCCTCGACCCGGTCGCTGATGGCACGTCCGCCCGCGGCGACCACGTCGAAGAGGCGGTTGCCGATGAAGCCGCGGCGCTGCATGGCGGGCCAGTGGTCGTTGAGCACGACACCGGCGCTCTCGTAGAGCGCCGGGAGCTCGTCGTTCGCGACGCCGGTCGCGCGGATGTGCGCGGCCGGGATCCACCCGCGCCAGTCCGGTCCGATCACCGTGACGGGAATCCCGGCGCGGATCGGTTCGACCACGGACGGGCGCAGGATGCCGCGAGCCGTGCCGACGAAGAGGATGTCATCGCCGCGCGGCCGACCGGTCGGACGGAAGCGGGTCGCGTCGGTGCACTGCAGGAGCGGGCTGATGTCGACCCCGAGCTCGGCGCCGGCCGCGCGAGCCCAGGGTGCCGAGGCGGCGAAGACGCGGTCGAAACCGGCCACGTCGGCGCGGGTGATCTCGTCGGGGTGGCTGATCACCCACAGGAGCGAGACGCCGTAGGGGGAGGCCTCGAGGGGTTCCGGGCCGCGTAGGGCGACGGTGACGTCGTCGAGGTGACGGGTGGAACGCTTGCGCGCGGCGTAGGAGTCGATGACCACCTCTTGTCCGAGACGGCGCAGGGCCCCCGCGAGGGCGCGTGCGAAGTGGGTGTCTCCCCACCCCTCGGCGCGGGGTCCGACCGGGATGGCGGTGCGCAGCGCCCAGCGCAGGACAGGCACGTCCGTTCCGTCGGCGAGCGTCGTGCGGCGGGGCGGGCGTCGCACGCGCGGCGACGGCCCCTCGGGCACACGTTCCCAGCCCGCGCGAAGGAGGAGGTCGTCGGTCTCGATGAGCCTCACCGCGGAACGGATGCCGTCGAGGTCGGCGCGTGGGGCGGTCGAGCGAGTACGCGTCTCGAGGTCGAGCGCGACGATCGCACGCGCTCCGACGAGGCTCGCGGCATCCGATCCGCGCAGGTCGGACCGGACGTCGTCGCGGCGGACGGCGAACGTGAGGCCGGCGAGAGCGGGCACCTCGAGGTTCGTGTCGGTGCCGAGCGCGGAGATGTCTTCGACGGGGTGCCCCGCGAGGAAACGTCCCTCGGCGTCGGCGCCGACGGCCGCGATGGTCCCGTCACCGTCGCGCCAGACCGGGGCCACGGCCGTGCCGACCGGTTCGGTCTCGACGCGTTCGGCGAGACGGACCGCGTCCGCGGCGGTGAGCGTCTCATTGGGCCCGCGAACCACGACGACCTCGGCCGTCGAGCTTCGCAGGAGTTCGTCGAGAGCCCGGGCGGGATCGTCGTGGCGACGACGGCTTACGCGGACCCGCGGGTGCGAGGCCGCCATCATCGACGCGAGCGTCCAGTCCTCGGCGCGGCCGTCCATCACCGCGATGGCGACGCCCTGGTCGTCGCGATCGGCGAAGAGCACCGCCTCGGCGAGGGATTCGTCGAAGTCCCATTCGTCGGGTCCGAGCGCGAGAATGAGCTCGCGTTCGAGCGGGCGCTCCCCGGGGGTGGCCGGCACTTCGCCGCCGACGCGCGCCCGATGCGCGGCCCGTGTGATGACGGTCGAGAGTTCGGCCCACGACGCCGCGGCGGGTTCGGCTTCGGGACCGTACGGGAGCGAATGCGTTTCGCGGCGTCGCCACGCGTGCCCCACGGGGCCGCCCGGGGCGTCCCACGCGTCGGGGTGTCGGGCGCCGTAGGCGTGCGCGTCCCACAGCGGGCTCACCTGCAGACCCCGAGGGTCGGCGACGAGGTAGGCGTAGAGGGCCGGGACGCGCCACGCCTCGGGGAGGTGGTCGCCCACGGCGGTGTCGACGAAGAGAGGCGACAGGCGCAGGCCGGTGCGGAATCCGCCGTTCACGTATCGACGCACGGCCGCGGCCTCGGAGAGCGTCTTCCCGGTCTGCGCGCGGACGTAGGCGAGGTCGACGATGCCCGCGCGCCGGATGACCCGTGCCCACCAGATGCGATCGGCCCGCGCGACGACGGGGCGCAGGAGGGCGGAGTCCCGCGCGGCGCGCACGCGCGAGCGGAGAGCGGACAGCATCAGTCCGTCAGGACGGAGCGGAAGTAGTCGATCGTGCGCTCGAGGCCGGGACGCAGCGCGACCGTCGGCTCCCACCCGAGCTCGCGGCGCGCGAGGTCGATGTTGGGCTGCCGCTGCTTGGGGTCGTCCTGCGGAAGCGGGCGGTGTTCGATCGTGGAGGAGCTCCCGGTGATCTCGAGCACGGCGTTCGCGAGCTCGAGCATGGTGAACTCGCCCGGGTTGCCGACGTTGATGGGGCCGGTCACGTCGTGGCCGGTGTTCATCAGACGGACCATGCCGTCGACGAGGTCGTCGACGAAGCAGAACGAGCGGGTCTGCGAGCCGTCTCCGTAGATCGTGATCGGCTCGCCGCGGAGGGCCTGCACGATGAAGTTCGAGACCACGCGCCCGTCGTTCGGGTGCATGCGCGGGCCGTACGTGTTGAAGATGCGGATGACCTTGATCGACAGGTCGTGCTGGCGGCGGTAATCGAAGAACAGCGTCTCGGCGGCGCGCTTGCCCTCGTCGTAGCAGGAGCGCGTGCCGATGGGGTTCACGTTGCCCCAGTAGTCCTCGGTCTGCGGGTGCACGGCCGGGTCGCCGTAGACCTCGGAGGTCGATGCCTGGAGGATCGGCACGCGCAGGCGCTTGGCGAGGCCCAGCATGTTGATCGCGCCCATGACGCTGGTCTTCGTGGTCTGCACCGGGTCGTGCTGGTAGTGCACGGGCGACGCGGGGCACGCCAGGTTGTAGATCTGGTCGACCTCGACGTACAGCGGGAAGGTCACATCGTGCCGGAGAAGCTCGAATCGCGGGTTGTCGAAGAGGTGCTCGACGTTGCGACGGGACCCCGTGAAGAAGTTGTCGACGCAGATGACCTCGTTGCCCTCGGCCAGGAGGCGCTCGGAGAGATGGGACCCGATGAAGCCGGCGCCGCCGGTGATGAGAACTCTGGATGACACGTTCTCAGCGTAACAGCGGGGTCTCGGGCGCTCAGCGGGTCGCGGAGACCATGCGCGCCTGGCCGAAGGTGCGCCCGAGGGTCCCCTCGAGGCGACCGAGGAACATCGGCCACCCGTCGCCGAGGGTGATCGGTCGCGGGTTGCGGACACCGTAGAGCAGACCCGCGGCGGTGAAGGCGAGTCGCCACCAGAGCGGGTATCCGTGGACGGCGAACGCGCGCCCCGTGCCGCGGCCGTAGGCGCGCAGCTTGCGTCGCCTTTCCGCCGTGCTCAGCCCGAAGCCGGTCGAGATCCCATCGACGTGGACGTCGGCGGGGAGCCACCGGAACTCGCGGACCAGGCGCGGCTCTTGCGCCATCGCGCGCAGCAGCAGATCGGTGCCCTCGGCCACCTGCCAGGGCGACGCGGACCCGGGACCCATGTTCTCGTCGAATCCGCCGACGGCGTCGAAGAGCGAGCGGCGGATGAGGATGCCCATCTCGATGACCGACCACACGTTGTACTTGTCGAGCGGCGTTCCCGCGGACGGCAGCGTCGTCTTGGGGCCGCGCTCATCCCAGGAGGTGAACCCGCCCGCGAGGAAATCGGCCCCGTCGACGGCGGCGTGCAGGGCGGCGACGGTGCCCGCCGGGTAGGTCGTGTTGTCGTTGGGGAAGGTGACGACGGCATCGCCGGCCGGGAGGGCGGCGACGCCGGTGTTCCGGCCCAACGAGGCACCCCGGGCCGAGGTCGTCGCGGTCACCGGAACACCGCGCGCGGCGAACTCGGCGGCGAGGGCCGCCACATCGTCCTGGGCGCCCTGCGCGACGAGGACGACGTGGTCGCCCTCCCTCAGTTGGTCCTCGAGGGAGGCGAGAAGCGCGCGGAGCGGCTCGAGCCGCCCCAGGGTCGTCACGACGAAGCCGATGGTCATGGGGCGTCCTCTCAGGGCAGGGCGTTGACGGCCGGGTAGGCCGGATCGGGAGCGGGGGAACCGAGACGCCAGCCCGCTCGAACGTAGGCGGCACCGCGTCGATCTCCCTGGGCCAGGGTGAGCAGGACCTTCGCGCTGAGGCGGGCGAGGCCCGTGGCGGTCGTGGCGCCGCCGTGCAGGGTCAGGAAGTGACGGAATGCCTGGCTCGAGTACGCGAGGATGCGCGAGCCCGCGCGTGAGTGGGAGGACGAGACCGCGTGGGTGAGCACGGCGTCGGCGACCTCGGCGAACCCGATGCCCCGCTCACGCAGGCGGAAGCCGTACTCGACGTCCTCCCAGTACATGAAGAAGCGCTCGTCGAGGAGTCCCGCCGTCTCGAGCGTCGAGCGTCGCAGGAGGACGCACGCCCAGGTGAGGAAGTCCGGCTGCTCCCCGGGGCGCGGCTGTCGGATCCCCCAGGTCAGGCGGTTCACGATCCCGCCGGCGGAGAAGCGCTGGCCGTCGGGGGTGACGATGCGCGGTCCGACGACCCCGAGGGACGCATCCGTGGCCAGCGCTTCACGCAGAAGGTCGATGTCGTCGACGGGAAGGGTGGCGTCGTTGTTCATCACGAGCAGGAGATCGATCTCGTCGTCGGCGAGGAGGACCTTCATCCCCGCGTTCACCCCGACCGCGAATCCGGTGTTGGCGCTCAGCTCGACGAACTCGATGCGGTCGTCGGGCGCGAAGGCATCCTGGATCGTCCCATCGGCCTCGTTGTCGACGACGACGACACGGGTGACGGCCGGTGAGGCGAGGAGCCCGGTCACGCACTCCACGGTCTGGACACGGTCGCGCCAGGTCAGGACGACGGCGCCGATGCGCGTGGTCGCATCTCGGGGGGAGGGGGTCATGCGGTGCGGTCCTGTTCTCGTCGGGCCGGAGGGGACGCGATGTCGCGCATCGCGAGGGCACACGGTCGCCACAGCAGGAGGGTGGCCAGGCCCTCGGTGAGGGCGTAGCCGAGGGCTGCGCCGAGGGGGCCGATCACGATGGCCATCGCGACCATGGCGGGGACGCCGATCGCCGTCGCAACGAGCGTAACGGTCATCACCAGACGGGCCTTACCCGCGGGGAAGAGCACGTGACGTGTCATGGAGGTACGGACGGAGAGGAAGAGGAAGACGAGGCCCATCGCCGCGACGAGATCGAGCCCTGCCGCGGCCGACTCCCCGAACATCACCAGGCTGACCCACGGTCCGAGGACGGTGAGGACGACGGCGCCCAGGAGACCGAAGGCGACGTGCGTGCCGAGGGCGACGCGCAGGCGGCGTCGGCGGTCGAGGGGATCGCCCTCGCTCACCCAGCTCTGGAAGGCGCTCGCCAGGGTGAACGGGAGCACGCTGCCGAGCTTGAACATCTTGTCGGCCGAGGCGTATCCCGCCGCAGCCGAGGGCAGCGCCGTGACGTTCACGAGCGGCGCGGGAACGCTCGAGTACGCGCTCAGAGCGGCATCGTTGACCGCGACCGGCAGACCCGCGCGCAGGAGTCCGGGGACCTCGCGCGCGGGAGGCCAAGGACCCGGATGCCGACGCAGCAGCCGCGCGCTGAACAGCGTCGTGCCGCCCAGCGTCACGAGGATGCCCGCGATCGGGTAGAGCTCGACGATCCCGGTGAGAAGGATCGCTCCCGCGGCGAGGGCGGTGGCGACAACGCGCGGGACCGCGTCGAAGAAGATGATCGTGCGCGGATCGCCCACCCCGGCGCAGTACCACGTGAACGACAGGGCGATCAGGGCGCCCTGAACGCCCATCAGCACCGTCAGCAGCTCGGATCCGGGCGACGCCACGAACCAGCACACCACCGCGAGGATGGGCAGAACGATCGCGGCGAGCAGGAGTCGCACGACGATCGAGTCACGGTACAGCCGCGCGCGCCGGTCGTCGTCGGGGGCGATCGAGATGAGGGCCGGGCCGACGGCCGTCCACCCGTAGCCGATCGCGATCGCGGCGAACGTGCCGATGGCTTCGCCCGCGACCGCGCTCGCCCAGCCGCCGTCGCCCGCGAGGCGCGAGATCAGGGGGAGGACGAGGAGCGGGGAGATCGCCGCGATCGCGGGGACCACCATGAACCCCACGAGGCGTCCGCGCAGCGGCGCCGGCCCCGCGGTGTCGGTCATCGCGGCTCCCCGAGGGCGCGATCGAGAACCGTCGCGACGCCGTCCGCCGCATCGTCCCAGGTGAATCGCGAGGCCCACTCTCGAGCGGCGTCGCGCGTCGCGGCATCCGGTGGATCCGCGAGGACCGTGCGGATCGCCGCGCCGAAGGCCGTGGCATCCGTCGCATCGGCGTACCGGGCGGCCGTGCCCCCCACCTCGCGGAGCACGGGGACGTCGTTCGCGAGGACGGGAACGGCTCGCCGCAGGGCGTCGACGACGGGGAGACCGAACCCCTCGACCAGCGAGGGACAGGCGTAGAGGTCGGCGACCTGGAACAGCGCTTCGAGCTGAGCGTCGCTCACCCAACCGGGGAGCACCACGTCGCGGGCGAGGCCCAGGCGATCGACGTCGGCGGCGAGAGGGTCGGGCAGCCGGCTGCCCGCGACGACCGTGACGGGCCGCTCGGCGGGGGGAAGGGATGCCACGGCCTCGAGCAGTCCGCGGAAGTTCTTGTGCGGCATCCGGTTGCCGACGCTGAGGACGATCGGCCGGTCGGAGGGGAGGCCCAGGGAGGAGAGCACTCGTGCGGGGTCGTCCTGAGGGCGGGGGTCGGTGCTGCCGTTGTGGACGACCGCGATGCGCTCCGCGGGAACGCCGAGGTGGGCGCCGACGCTCGCGGCGGCCGCGTGCGAGACCGTGAGGACGTGGTCGGCAGTGCGGGCCGAGCGGCGCATGAGGAACGACGTGACGGCGCGCTGAGCGCGATCGGCCATGCCACCGGGCACCTCGTCGTAGATCGCATCGTGGACGGTGACCACGCGCCGGACGCCGCGGAAGATCGGTCCGAAGTTCGCCGGGGCCCAGACGAGGTCGGCTCCGTAGCGACGAGCGAGCAGATCGGTCGACGTGACCGCGCCGAGCGCCCACGTCGCCGGGTCGGCCCCCACCCAGGGCACGATCTGTACGGCGCCGGGGAAGAAGGTGGCGACGCGCCCGCTCCCTGCGCGCCCCGTGAGGGCGGCGAAGCGGGCGTGCGGCATCCGTTCGGCGAGGCGCGGGAGGAGCTCCCGCACGTAGGTCTCGGTCCCGCCGCGTGAGCCGGTGAACCCGAGCAGGTCGACGAGGATGCGGCGCGCGGCCATCAGCTCTCGATGACGGCTTCGGGCCGCTGCTCGCGTCGCGGCGTGGTGAGGACGCCCGAGAAGAAGCTCATCATCACGGTCTGGAAGCCGAGGATGATCGTGAGGGCGCTCGGCACGGCGATACGCACCGCCTGGGCCGCGTTCTGCTGCCCGAAGTCGAGGCTTCCCCACAGCGTCACCTGCACGATGCCGATGACGACGCCCAGGAGGAAGAGGCCGAGTCCGATGAGCAGACCGCGCTCGGCGGACCACTTCGCGACGATCCGTCGATATCTCTCGCTCGTGGGGAGGAACCCCTCCTGCGTGGCGTAGAGCTTCGTGAGCCAGAAGAACAGCAGGGATTGGAAGCCGATCACGCACAGGGCGCTGGCGTAGACCATGGTCGTGACGTCGAACCCGACCCCGGCGATCTCGACACCGCCGAACGAGAGCACGGCGACGGTGATCGCGCCCAGGAAGAACGCGACGAGCCCGGGGTAGACGAACAGCCACCGCGGGGCGAAAAGCAGCAGGAACCGGAGGTGGCGCCAGCCGTCGTGCCAGCTGCGCAGGTGCGGCGGGCGCGAGCGTCCGTCCTTCTTCAGCGTCGTCGGGACCTCTTCGATGCGGTACCGCGCGAGCGAGGCGCGCACGACCATCTCGGAGGCGAACTCCATGCCGGTCGTCTGGAGGTCGAGGTCGCGGATGCGCGCGCGGTTGAAACCGCGCAGACCGCAGTGGAAGTCGCGGATGCCGGGACGGAAGAACAGCTCCCCGATGAAGGACAGAACCGGGTTTCCGAGGTACTTGTGCAGCGGCGGCATGGCGCCGGGGGCGATGCCCCCGCGGAAGCGGTTGCCCATGACCAGATCGGCGCCGGCGCGGAGGCGCTCGACGAAGGGCTCGAGGTTCTCGAAGTCGTAGCTGTCGTCGGCGTCGGCCATGATCACGAACCGGCCGCGGGCCGTCTCGATGCCGTTGATGAGCGCTGCTCCGTAGCCACGTCGCGGGGCGTGCGAGACGCGGGCGCCGAGCCGCTCGGCGATCGCCTGCGATCCGTCGGTGCTGCCGTTGTCCGAGATGAGGACCTCACCGCGGATGCCGCTGCGCGCGAGGAACCCCTGCGCCTTGCGGATGCACACCTCGAGGGTCTCCGCCTCGTTGAGACAGGGCATGAGGATCGTCAGCTCGACGTCGTTGTGCGGGGCGGGATCGCTCGAGGCGGGATCGGTCGGTACGGGACTGGTCAAGGCGTGTCTTCTTTCGTCTTCACCGTGGAGCGCTTCGGCAACGCGAGTGCCGACGCGATGCCCTCCACGGTGCGGCGGATGGTGCGGGTGCGGACGGCGGTGTCGTACCAGGCGCGCGCGGTGCGGCGGAGGTCGTCACCCCCGTCGGCGACGGCCCGGATGGCGCGGGCGAGATCGTCGGGGCGGGTGGTCGGGGCGACGACGCCATTGACGCCCTCGTCGATGAGCTCGGTGGCGGCGTTGCCCTCGTGCGCGACGAGGACCACCGGGGTGCCGTGGGCGTTGGCCTCGACGACGACGAGACCGAAGCCCTCGCGGCGCGACGGGTGCACGAGCGCGAGTGCTCCGTGCAGGAGCGTGTCGAGCTCGGCATCCGAGACGAATCCGGGGAACTCGGTCCACTCCTCTCCGCCGACCCTGCGCACCTCGGCGCGCACGGCGTCGGAGCTCGGGCCGGTGCCGAGGATCACCAGGCAGAGGTCGGCGAGGCTCTCGCGCGCGGCGGCGACCGCGGCGGGAATGACCTCGACCTGCTTGTCGGGGATGTGGCGGCCGACGTAGAGGACGTAGGGAGGGTGCGCCGCGGGGCCGGGGGTCTCGACCTCGACGGCGTCGTCGATCAGCCCCGGGCTGACGAGAGGCGGACGGCGCAGCCCCTCGGCGCGCAGGCGCGTCGCCGTGAGCTGGGAGTGGCAGGTGGCGAGGGGGGTGATCGCGATCGCCGCGCGCTGCAGCAGCCACGCGATCGTCCCCGTGACCAGGCCCGAGTACTCGACCCACTGGCGTCGGTGCCAGACCTCGAGGTAGTCCACGACGACCCGGGTTCCCGAGCCGAGAAGGGCCAGACGGGCCGCGAAGACGTTGAAGATCGGCAGGCCGCTCACGATCAGCGCGGTGTAGCGACGGCGGCGGCGAACGAGCGCACGGAAAAGCGCGGCCGCGTACCGCAGGGCCGCCGGGATACGCCGGACCCCGCCGGGGGAGTACAGGTTCAGGCGGCCCGTGAGAGGCCGGATGCGGAAGTGCTCCTCGGTCGGCGTCGGACCGTCCCACTGCACGGCCGTGAGGTAGTCGACCTCGAGCCCGCGACGACCGAGCTCGTCGGCCTGCGCGCGGTACTGGCGCTCGCCGCCGCCGGTGGAGTAGGGGAAGAGGCAGTCGTAGGCGACCGCGACCGTCGTCTCGCGCGCCATGATCAGCACCCCTCGATCCGGAACAGGCGGGCCTCCGGGCCCTGGGAGTCGACGAGGACGAGGTGCGATGACGGCGTGAGGTCCTGGATGCCGTCGTACGGCAGGGCTCCGTACGGATCGTCGATGACGTCGCGCCGACCGAAGTCGAGCACGTAGTCGATCCCGAGGTCGTCGACCGTGGAACAGACGGCGGGATCGGTCTCGATGTCGCGCAGGTGGGAGTTGAGGAAGAGGAGCTCGGGGGAGGGGGAGCCGAAGACGTGCCGCTGGGTCACCTCGCGGTCGGCGAGGGCGAGGGCCAGCGACGTCCCCGTCCGCGGGCTGCCGATGATGAGCGCGTCGTCGGGGGTCTCGTCGTCGAGACGTTCGAGCAGGGCGTGCTCGTCGGCGGACAGGATGAGCGCGTCGTCGGTGTAGGCGTAGGCCTCGCGCACCTGGGCGAGCGCGATCCGGACGTTGGGGCCGACCACGACAGAGAAGACGGCGATGACCGCCACCACCGCGGCCGTCACGCGCGTCCATCGCGGCAGTGACCACCGCGTCGCCCACCGTCGAGCCGTATCGACGATCGCGAGTGCGCCGAGGGTCGCGACGGGGATCGCGGCGAGGGGGAGGAGCGCGGCGAGGCGGTTCGAGTCGTTGTACCAGGGGTTCGTCAGCAGCTGGCGCACGGGGGAGTCGATGCGCAGGCCCGACACCACCATGAACAGCGCCACGGCGACGGCGAACACAGCGAGAACGGGGATCCATCGGGGACGACGGGCGACGGCGACGAATCCGGCCACGAGGAGCGCGACCACGACGATGGTCGGGCTGAAACCGCGGGGCGAGGCGAAGAGTCCCTCGCCCGCGGCCTGCGCGAGGTTCTGCCACGGCTCCCAGCGGGAGTGCTCGGCGCCCGTGCGGAAAACGGCCCACACGACGGCCATGATGGCACCGAACCCGACGATCGCCACCGCGACGCCGACCACCGACGAACGGGTGCGGGCGTCGACCGCGCGGATGGCCAGGATGCCGATGACGAGGGCGGCCGAGAAGGCGAGGAGCGAGAGGAACGCGTTCGGATGGCCGAGGAAAACGCCGCCCGCGAGCAGCGCGACGAGCAGGAGGGCACGCGTGAGCGCCCGCGGACCGCGGTCGTCCAGCGCCGTGACCACCGTCGACAACGCGGCCGGCACCATCGCGTAGCCGATGAGGTTGGGGTAGAGCACCCCCCAGTTGAAGAAGAGAGCGGGGAAGGCTCCGAAGCCCGCGGAGAGCGCGGCGGCGGTGACGTAGGCGGTCCGCCGCTGCGCGAACAGGGCGCCGACGAGGGCCATGATCGACGCCGGCCACAGCACCGACACGAAGGCCAGATTCGCGCCGTTGACGGCGACCGGCACGGAGGCACCGGTGAGCTCGACGGCCAGCGTGGTCAGGGCGTGCCACCCGTTGGGATAGAACCCGATGTCGCTCGTCGCGCCGATCTGGAAGCCGGAGGCGTCGCCGTTCTGCACCGCCAGGGCGATCGCATTGAGATGGACGATGTTGTCGAACCGCTGCGCGATGTTGTCGGGGGAGCCGAACGCGCGAGCGAACATCACGGTCGTGACCGCGGCGGTCGCCGCGAGCGAGAGCACCGCCGTCAGAAGGGTGCGGCGCGCAGCCGGTGCCGGGTCGGCTCCGTTTCCGCGGCGTAGCAGCAGCGCGATGCCGACCACGACGAGGGTGAACAGCGCGAGGGGCAGGAGGCCCCACCGCAGCCCGACGAAGTGCGCGATCGTGGTGGCGGCCGCGGCGAGGGTCGCGGAGATCGCGGGAGCCAACAGCAGGCGCTGCGGATTGCGTACGCCCCATCCGGCCGCGACCACGGCGGCGCCGGGGAGGATCAGGACCAGGACGACGACGACGTACGACGGAACGGCGCTGATCCAGTCACCCATACGATCCGTCTCCGTCAGTTCCGTTTTCGACACGTCATCGTATCCGACGGTCTCTGCGCGCCCGCTGAGCCGCCCCGTGCAACCGCGGAGGGGCCCGCGGGTAGGATGGTCGGCGTTCTTCCCCGAAACGAGAGTTGTTCGCGTACATGGATCTTCTGGTAGTCGGTTCGGGCTTTTTTGGTCTCACGATCGCGGAGCGGGCGGCTGCCGCCGGGCGCCGCGTCACGGTGATCGACCGTCGCGCCCACATCGGTGGCAACGCCTACTCCGAGGACGAGCCCGAGACGGGGATCGAGGTCCACCGGTACGGGGCGCATCTGTTCCACACGTCCAACCCGACGGTGTGGGAGTACGTCAACCGCTTCACGGATTTCACCTCCTACGTCCACCGCGTCTACACGACGCACAAGGGTGTGGTGTTCCCGCTGCCGATCAACCTCGGCACGATCAACCAGTTCTTCCAGGCCGCGTACACCCCCGATCAGGCGAAGGCGCTCGTTCAGGAGCTCGCGGGCGAGTTCGATGCGAAGGATGCCGCGAACCTCGAGGAGAAGGGGATCGCCCTCATCGGACGCCCGCTGTACGAGGCGTTCATCCGCGATTACACGGCGAAGCAGTGGCAGACCGACCCGAAGGATCTGCCGGCCGAGGTGATCTCTCGTCTGCCCGTTCGGTACACGTACGACAACCGGTACTTCAACGACACGTGGGAGGGTCTCCCGGTCGATGGGTACACCGCGTGGCTGGAGCGGATGGCCGACCACCCGAACATCGAGGTGAAGCTGTCGACGGATTACTTCGACGAGTCGCAGCCGCTGAACAAGAAGGCCACCGTCGGCCAGGTGCCCGTCGTGTACACCGGCCCGGTCGACCGGTACTTCGACTACGCCGAGGGCGAGCTGTCGTGGCGCACGCTCGACTTCGAGCAGGAGGTCCTGCCGATCGGCGATTTCCAGGGCACGAGCGTGATGAACTACGCCGACGCCGATGTGCCGTACACGCGCATCCACGAGTTCAAGCACTTCCACCCCGAGCGTGCCGACCGCTACCCGACCGACAAGACGGTCGTGGTGCGCGAGTACTCCCGCTTCGCGACCCGCGCGGACGAGCCGTACTACCCGGTGAACACCGCCGACGACCGTGCCGGTCTGCTGGCGTACCGCGAGCTGGCGAAGGGCGAGCGCGACGTGCACTTCGGTGGTCGCCTCGGCACGTACCAGTACCTCGACATGCACATGGCCATCGGTTCCGCCCTGTCGATGTGGAACAACCAGCTCGCGTGACGCCTCCGTGCGTATGACCCACGGGTCCGAGGTCCGGTCGGCGAGCGCTGACCGGGCGGACGAGGGGCGCTGGGCGTATCGCCCCGACATCGACGGCCTGCGCGCCGTCGCGATCCTGCTCGTCGTGACCTACCACGTGTGGATCGGCCGGGTCTCGGGCGGCGTCGACGTCTTCCTCATGCTGTCGGCGTTCTTCCTCACCCGCGGCTTCGTGCGTCGGATGGACGGACCGACACCCGTTCGTCCGGTCGCGCACCTCATCGGCATCTTCCGCCGGTTGCTGCCCGCGGCCGCGGTGACGCTGGTGGGCGTTCTCGCCCTCGCCTGGACGTTCTTCCCGCCGGCCACGTGGCGCGCGATCTGGGAGCAGACCTGGGCGTCGCTCCTCTACGTGCAGAACGCGCTGCTGGCGGCGGATGCCGTGGACTACTACGCGCGGACGGAGGTGCCGAGTCCGCTGCAGCACTTCTGGTCGATGTCGGTGCAGGGCCAGGCCTTCGTGCTCTGGGTCGTCCTTCTGGCCGGGTGCCAGATCGTCGTCCGCCGCTTCGGCGCGTCACCGGATCGCGTCGTCGGGCTCGTCTTCGGCGCGGTGTTCGCGCTCTCGCTGGCGTACTCGATCGTCCGGACCGCGGCGGAGCAGCAGAGTGCCTACTTCGACACGGGCGCGCGCCTGTGGGAGTTCGCCGCGGGCTCGCTCCTCGTCGTCGTGCTGCCGCACGTGCGCCCGGGGCCGGTGATCCGCGCGCTGCTCGGGTGGGCGGGGCTGTTCGGACTCCTGGTCCTCGGTCTCGTCGTCGACGTGCAGGGCGGGTTCCCCGGTTTCCTCGCGCTGTGGCCGGTGCTGTGCGCGGCCGCGATCGTCGTCTCGGGGAGCGGCGCGGCTCGCGGAGGACCGGGGCGGTTCCTGGCATCCCGCCCGCTGCGGCTCCTCGGTCGCGACGCCTACGCCCTCTACCTGGTGCACTGGCCGATCCTCGTCACCTTCCTCGTCGTGACGGGCAGGGAAGGCGCCGGGATCGTCGGGGGAACGCTCGTCATCGTGCTCTCGCTCGCCCTCGCCCGGGCGTTGACCGCGGCGGTCGACACCCCCGTCCGCGCGTGGAGGAGAAGCGACCCCTCCCGGCTCGTCCCCATCGCGGTGGTGGTCGTCGCCGCGGCGGTGGTCGTGGTGCCCGTGACCGCGTGGCAGGTCTCGAGCGAGCTCGAGGCGCGGGCCGTCGCGGCGCGCGCGGCCATCTCCAACCCGGGTGCGGCCGTGCTGCACGATCCCACGCTGCCCGAGCCGCCTGCCGACGCGGTCCTGCTCCCGATGCCCGCCGCTCTCGAGGACGAGTGGATGCAACTCGACCGCCCCTGCACCGGCGATCGCGTGCCGACGGCGGAGATCCTGATCGGCACGTGCAACGAGACCACGCACACGGCCCGCGCCGGACGGACGATCGTCGTCGTCGGCGACTCTCACTCGCAGCAGATCACCGCGGCCCTCGCGCCCCTCGCGGAGCAGAACGGGTGGGGCGTGGTCATGCTCGTCAAGGGCGGCTGCTCGATGGGGCTCGACGAACCGGGAATGGACCCGACGTGCGACGCGTGGCGAGAGGCTGCGGTCGACCACGTCGAACGGATGCGACCGGATGCCGTCGTGACCGTCGTGACGCGATCGGACCACGGCGAGGCCGACGAGGCGCTCCGCCCCGGCATCGACCGCTTCCTCGATCGCATGGGCGACGCCGGCATCGACGTCCTCGGCATCCGGGACAACCCGCGGTTCGGGTTCGACATGTACAGCTGCGTCGCCGAGGCGGCCGATCCTGTGGAGTGTGCCGTGCCGCGCGCGGGCTCGCTCGCCGACGACAATCCGGCCGTCGTGCTCGATCGTGCGGGGGTCCAGCTCGTCGACCTCACCCCGTGGATCTGCCCCGATGACGTGTGCGTCGGCGTCGTGGGCAACGTCGCACTGTACCGAGACGACAACCACCTGTCGCGCACGTACGCCGCGACCCTCGCGCCCCTGCTGGCCGAGCAGCTTCCCCCCAGCCTCGGATGACGCTCGCACATAGGATTCTCGGGTGACCCCCGCCACCGTCGGCGCCCCCGGTTCGGCGCGGCGCTCCCTCCACTCGCTGTGGCTGCTGTCGTCGCGCGACCTGCGCGTGCGCTACTCCACCAGCGCTCTGGGGTACCTGTGGTCGGTGCTCGATCCGCTCGTGATGAGCGGCATCTACTGGTTCGTGTTCACCCAGGTGTTCCACCGCTCGGTGGGTGAGGACCCGTACATCGTCTTCCTCATCACGGCGCTGCTGCCCTGGGTGTGGTTCAACTCCGCGGTCACCGATTTCACGAAAGCGTTCAAGAAGGACGCCCGTCTCGTGCGCTCGACCTCGATCCCGCGCTGGATCTGGGTCAACCGCATCGTGGTGAGCAAGGGCATCGAGTTCCTGTTCTCCCTCCCCGTGCTCGTGCTGTTCGCGGTCTTCGGCGGGGCTCAGGTGTCGTGGGCGCTCCTCGCCTTCCCCCTCGCGGTGATCCTGCAGACGGTCCTCCTCGTCGGGCTCGGCCTGATCGTCGCTCCGCTGTGCGTGATGTTCGGCGACCTCGAGCGGACCACGCGTCTCGTGCTGCGCGCCCTGTTCTACGCCTCGCCGATCATCTACGGCGTCGGCAACCTCCCGGGTGTCTTCGCCGATATCGCGGCGTTCAACCCGCTCGCGGGTATCTTCACCCTCTACCGCGTCGGTTTCTTCCCCGATCAGTGGGACACGATGACGGTGCTCGTGGGGGCGGCGGTGAGCCTCGGCATCCTGGGACTGGGGCTGCTGGTGTTCCCGCGCCTCGAACGTCCCGTGCTGAAGGAGCTGTGATGGTCGGCCCCGCGATCGATGTGCACGGGCTCGGCGTGCGGTTCCGCCGCAATCGCCGCGGCACCCGCAGCCTCAAAGATCTGTTCGGCGGCGCGGAGCGGCGCTCCCGGCCCGACGAGTTCTGGGCGTTGCGCGACGTGTCGTTCCGCGTGGAGCCCGGGGAGTCCATCGGCGTGGTCGGCCGCAACGGCCAGGGGAAGTCGACGCTGCTCAAGCTCGTCGCCGGTGTCCTCCTCCCCGACGAGGGCGGCGTCGAGGTCGACGGCGGAGTCGCCCCGCTCATCGAGATCACCGGCGGGTTCGTCGGCGACCTCACGGTCCGCGAGAACGTCCGCCTGACCGCCGGACTGCACGGGATGCCACGCGCCGAGGTCGCGCGCCGCTTCGACGACATGATCGCCTTCGCCGAGATCGGCGACTTCGTCGACACCCCGTACAAGCACCTGTCCAACGGCATGAAGGTGCGGCTGGCGTTCTCGGTCGTGTCGCAGCTGGACGAGCCGATCCTCCTCGTGGACGAGGTGCTCGCTGTGGGCGACCGTGCGTTCCGCGAGAAGTGCTACCGCCGCATCGACGAACTCCTCGCCGAGGGGCGCACGCTCTTCTTCGTCAGCCACAACGAGAAAGACCTGCGGCGCTTCTGCCGTCGCGGCCTGTATCTCGACGGCGGACGGCTGGAGCTCGACGCGCCGATCGCCGAGGTGCTCGACCGCTACAACGAGGACTACGCCACGCGCTGAGCCGCCCGGGCAGGCGGCCGTCGCGCGAGCGGCGTCAGCCGACGGGCTGAGCGCGCTCCAGCGGCGGCATCGGCGTCCACGACGTGTCACGCAGGATCCGGCGGCCGTCGCGCAGCCCGCGGAATAGGTGGCTCGTTCCGCGGACCTTGCGCTCCACGACGACGAGGCGGATCAGCTCTTTCACGAACGTCAGCGCCGTGCCGGCCGAGAAGGGGAGGGGCTGGTAGACGCCGAGCTCCCGGTAGTACTTCTGCAGGTATGCCCTGTTGCGCATGATGTAGTACCGGTACGCGTCGCTCGAGGCGTTCATGTGCCGGATGCCCATGTCCCACTGCTTGATCTCGCGGGTGCGGCGCAGCACGAACTCGTTCACGATGACCGACGGCGTCTGACGCGAGGCGAGCCAGCCGTAGAGCTGATCGTCCCAGTAGATGAAGAAGCGGGGGTCGGGCAGGCCGATCTTCGCGACGATGTCGCGGTGGATGAACATGCCCTCGAAGCATCCGGAGTTCATCGGCTTGAAGCCGGAGTCGTCGAATCCGGCCGGGGCGAAGGGGATCGGGATCGCCATCGACTCGGCGACGCGGTACTGCCAGTAGAACTCGCTGCCGTCGTAGTCGTAGCGCCGACCCTGGATGCTGCGGAACCGCGGCGTCCAGTGGCCCATGCGGGCGAGGCCGTCCGAGACCACCTCGACGTCGTCGTCCATGAGCCAGATCCACTCGGCCCCGAGTTCGTAGGCGACGCGCATCCCCTCGCTGAATCCGCCGGAGCCGCCCGTGTTCGTCTCGAGGCGGCGGTAGACCAGCTCGGTGGGCAGGCGATCGCGGAACGACTCGACGACCTCGGTCGTGTCGTCGGTCGAGGCGTTGTCGATCACGACGAGGTGTCCCGGGGCGGGGTCCATGCGCTCGATGCTCTCGAGCAGACGCGTCAACAGGTGCGTGCGGTTGTAGGTGACGACGACGATGGTCGCGGTCGTCGGATCGAAGGATGCCATGCTCACGAACGCTCCTCGAAGGTCGCGCGCCACTGCGCCTCGGACACCAGGTCGGGCAGCGCCCGACGGTACTGCTCGGACAGGCGCGGCCACTCACGCTGCAGGCGACGGTGCAGACGCAGGCTCTCGCGCAGCATCCGCCGGTACTGCGCCCGGTCGCGCGTGTAGATGTTCTGTCCCGACCCGTCGGCGGCGCTGACGAGAGCGCTGTCGTAGTGCGGCACCCGCCACCAGTGCGCGTCGCCCTTGCCGAACTCGACCTCGGGCTGCGCGACGTTCTCGGGACGCGGGGTGTGGAACCAGTGCGAGAGCAGCGTGCGCAGCGTGAAGACACGTAGACGCACGCCCGTCGGGCTGTCGAACTCGTGGCGCTTGAGGCGACGGAACACCTGGCGTCCGCGGCGCGAGCGCAGCGGCACTCCGGAGTCCTTGTGGATGATCGTCTCGGGGTGCTTCTTGGCGATGGCCCGTGCTTCGGGCATCGCGGTCGCGAGACCGCGGCGCATGTGCGCGGGGCCGGACAGCACGTCGCGGAGCGCCCGATGACGGAGCTCGACCGGGTAGTACTGCATCATCATGAGGTGCTTGAGGTCGAGGCGTCGACTGTGCCGGATGAGCGTGCCGCCCTGCGGTGAGCGCGAGTGCAGGAGAGCCGAGACGATGCGGTTGCGGGCGTGGAAGTACGCCTGCCAGTCGATCGAGTCGTCCTTGCCGACCCACGAGACGTGCCACAGCGCGACACCGGGCATCGACACCGTCGGGTAGCCGGCATCCCGAGCCCGCAGGCAGAACTCGGCGTCGTCCCACTTGATGAACGCCGGGAGCGACAGGCCGATCTCGCGCAGGATGCTGGTGGGGATGAGGCACATCCACCAGCCGTTGTAATCGGCGTCGAGGCGCATGTGCAGGATCGGGCTCTGGCGGAGGTTCGCGACGCTGAAGTCGTGGGGGAGGCGCTCCTGGTACAGCGCCCGCCACATGAAGGGCGCGTCGTCGACGACCTCGGCCCAGGCGTGGAGCTTGGGGCGGTCGAGCAGGTCGAACATGTGCGCGCCGACGATCGTGGGGACCGAGGCGTAGCGCCCGAAGACGACCGACCGGCGGATCGACTCGGGCTCGATGCGGACGTCGTCGTCGAGCAGCTGGACGAAGTCGCTCTCGGGGCGCTGCAGGGTCTCGGTCATGGCGCGGGCGAAGCCGCCCGAACCGCCGAGGTTCGGCTGGCGGATCACCTGGAGGGTCTCGCCCAGGCGCGACGCGACCTCGGGGTACGCGGCCTGATCGGCGACGAGATCGGTGCCCTGATCGATGAGGAACACGCGGTCCACGACGTCGAGCACGTCGGGGGCGTCGGCGAGGGCCTGCAGCGTGTTCACGCAGTAGTCGGGCTTGTTGTATGTCGTGATGCCGATGCTGGCCTTGCCCGCGCGCACCGGCTCTTCGTCGGTCGTCCACGTCGCGCCCTCGAACATCGCGTCCGAGCGGTCGGCGGCGACGTCGAACCAGATCCAGCCCCCGTCGCTGTACTGGTCGAGGACGAGCTCGAACGCGGTCTCGGCGGAATCACCGCGGACCTCACGGGTCTCGATGCGCTGCTTCGTCCCGGCTCCGTTCGAGCGGTAGACGAGGATCGTCGCGTCACCCGAGGTGTGCACGGTCAGGCGCACCCGGCGGACCGCGGTCCAGTGCTGCCAGTACGACGCGGGGAAAGCGTTGAAGTACGTGCCGAACGAGACGCGGCGCCCCGCCACGATGCGGGCGCGGTGGCGGTCGAGCACGTTGCTCAACTGGGCGACGTTGGTCACGCGCACCGGCTCCTCATCGATCGTCGACCACGTCTCGGGGTCGACGTACAGGGGGAGAAGGTCGGGGTCGCGGTCGAGCGGGAGCACGGCGTTCTGCAGGGTGTACGTCACGAAGGGTCTTTCGTCGAAGGCGCAGGCCGTCGGGCGGCCGACCCGGAGTCTACCCGGCAGCGGTGGGCGGGCCCTGAACGCCCGGCCCCTCGTGCGGCGCGGGGGCCGGCGGCATCCGGAGTCCGAGGCTCTCGCGCCAGGAGCGCGACTGCCCGGCCCGCACCGCGCAGACGACCAGCAGGAGCAGCCCCGCGCCGGAGAGGGTGAAGCTCTCGAACAGCGAGAAGGTCAGCAGCGCGACGAGGGTCAGCGGGCCCCACGCGTGCACGGTCGAACGTCTCTCGGTCGCAACCAGCCAGCCCCGGGCGAGGGCGAGGGCGCCGAGGGTCAGGAACAGCAGGAGTCCGACCCAGCCCAGCTGCAGCAGCACGTCGAGGTAGGCGTCGAGCGCCGAGGTGTGCTGCTCGCCGAGGGCGAAGTTGAGCGACGCGAACGGGAACGAATCGGGCGACCACGCCCCGAACCAGCCGAAACCCTCGACCGGCCGGTAGGCCACGTAGGTCAGCAGGCGAGACCACAGGTCGGTGCGCAGCGAGAAGTCGGCGCGCGCGTCGGCCATTGCCACGAACGTGTCGCGCATGCCGTAGCCGGTCGCCACGGCCGCGATCACGCCGACGCCGAGGATGAGCTGCGCGAGAGGGCGGCGAGGTGCCGAGAGGCGACGCACGAGCGTGAGCGCGAGGGTCGCGGCACCGGTGGTCACGGCCACCGCGATCACCGTGGGCGAGCCGCTCAGCGTGGCGAGCGATCCGGCCAGGACGACCGAGGCGATCGCCGTCCCCGCGCGCACCGACTGCGTGCGGTACTCCACGAGGAAGGTGATGAGGGCGATGACGGTGACGAAGCCGAGCACGTTGCGCGTGCCGAACAGCCCCTGTACGGGGCCGAGCGAGGCGATGTCGCCTTGGATCCCCAGGAACGGGATCGGAAGGTCGAGCAGGATGCCGCTGAGGATCTCGAGCGCGAGCGAGGTGCCGAGGAGCCACCGGAGCACGTCTCCCAGGGCGCGCACCGTCTGCAGGGCGTCGCGCACGTGCCCGATCACCACGGCGAGGAACGACACCGCGACCAGCTCGGCCCACCCGCCGAGACTCGAGAGGGGATCCGCGCTCCAGAGGACGCTCGCGCCGGCCCACACCAGAAAGAGGACGAGGGTCGTGGGGGCGAGGCGGACGAGTTCGATCTCGCGCCGTCGAACGACGAGCACTCCCACGCCGAGGGCGCACAATCCGAACACGATCGTCGCGAGGGTCACGTCGCCGGACACCCCGCGGATGGCGGTCGAGCCGAAGACGGCCGCGAAGACCGTGAGGGTGAAAGCTCGCGCGAAGCCCGCCGAGGCGAGCAGGGCGGGCGCCGCCCTCACGATCCGTGGCTCTGGGGCTCGCCGCGCTCGATCGCGATGCTCTGCTCGGCGGGGCCGACGCCGACCAGGGGCGCCTGCTTGATCTTCGCTCCGAAGAGCACCACGAACATCCAGCCCCACAGGAGCAGCGGCCCCGACTCGGTCAGCCCCTGCACCACGAGAAGCGCCCCGATGAGGGTCGGCAGGAGGGTGAGGGGGGAGTACGGGCGATCGGCCCGCAGATCCCACCGCGGGCGATCGATCGCGAAGAACCACGAGCGCCACAGATAGGCGAGGTAGACGAGCGCGAGCAGGACGATCCCCACGCCGCCGAGCTGGAAGAACACGTCGATCCACACGCTGTGCGCCTGGACGACCGTCTGGCCGTGGTCGACGATCCAGCCGTCGATGAGCGGCTCCGAGGCGATCCAGGGTGTCGAGAAGCCCCAGCCGGTGAACGGACGCTCAGCCGCGCGGGCGAGCACGTCAGCCCAGATGCCCTCGCGGCCGGTGAGGTCGGCCCCTCGCCCCAGCAGTCCGAACACCGTGTCGCGGCCGAACCACAGGGCCGCGCCGCCGCCGAGCCCCACGAGGGCGTAGAGGACGTACCACCGCGTGCGCTCGCCGGGACGTCGCGCGGTGCGCATCACCAGGACGGTCGCCAGCACCAGCGCCACGAAGGCCGCCGAGACGAGGGCGGTCGCCGACCCCGCGCGGACGAAGAGGAACCCGGCGACCACAATCCAGCCGAGCAGCCACAGGCGACGGGGAGCGCCGGCGGCGAAGCGGATCGCGAACACGATGATCGCCACGAGCATCACGGATGCCAGCAGGTTCGCGTTGCCGAAGATGCCCTGGATGCGTCCGCCGTCGAAGAGGTTGTCGCGCGACCAGTAGACGATGGGGTCCATGCGCGAGGCCGGCAGCGCGAAGCCCGGCAGGATCGGTCCGCGCACGACCACGGAGACAGCGAGCTCGAACAGCAGCGACAGACCGACGATCCACTTCGCCGCCGATGCCACCGCGCGCACGACGTCGCGCCACGTGAGGACCGCACCGACGAACAGCCCCTGGAAGGTCGTGATCCCGAGCAGCAGGAGAGTGAGGACGGATGCCGCGGGCCAGGCGCTCCAGAGGACGGAGAGGAACGCCCACGCGACGTACCCGAACGCGAGCCAGGGGAGCCGGCGCCAGGCCACGGGCGGGCGGACGACGATCCACACGACGGCCGAGACCACCGCCGTCGCGATGACGATCACGGTGCTGACCACCGGGCCCACGGCGTTGACGAGACCGACACCGCCGAGCGCGAGGACGATGACGAACGCGCACCACGCCCGCAGCAGCAGGTGCCCGGTGGTCTCGCGGACGGGAGCCGAGGGCGGCGCCGAGACCGGGTGGTTCGTGTACATGACCATGGTGGACTCAGGCTACCGTCCGGGTCCGATCGACGACGGGCCGGAACGCTAGGCTTTCGCCCGTGCTGGTTGCCCTCTCGAACACTCCCCGTGACTACGCCTGGGGAAGCCCGACCCTCCTCGCCGAGCTCGAGGGGCGCGTCCCCACGGGCGCCCCCGAAGCGGAGGTGTGGTTCGGCGATCACCCCGGTTCGCCCGCTCAGGTGCTCGACGGCTCGGGGCGCACTCTCGACGAGTGGCTTCCCACGACGCCCGGCGCCCCCGAGCGACTGCCGTACCTGCTGAAGCTGCTCGCCGCGGGCTCCCCGCTCTCGATCCAGGTTCACCCCTCGAAAGACCAGGCGGTCGAGGGCTTCGCCCGCGAGGAGGCCGCGGGCGTCGCGCGCGACGCCGGCTCGCGCAACTACAAGGACGACAACCACAAGCCCGAGGTCATCGTCGCCCTCAGCGACACCTTCACCGCTCTCGCCGGCTTGCGCGACCTCGATCAGACGCGGCGCCTCGTCGACGCTCTCGGCGACGACGAGGGCGTCCGGGTGCTCCGGCAGCGCCTCGCCGACGTCGACCCGGCCTCGGCCCTGCGCGGGGCGATCGGCTGGGCGCTCGGCGAAGCGAGCACGCCGCAGATCGAGCAGATCGTCGAGGCCGCGGCATCCGTGATCTCCCCGGAGTTCGCCGCCGAGGCGGCCCTCGTCCGCCACCTCCGCGCCGAGTACCCGGGCGACCCCGGCATCGTCGTGGCTCTGCTCATGAACCTCGTCGAGCTGCGCCGCGGCGAGGCGATCTTCGTTCCGGCCGGCGTGCTCCACGCGTACGTGGCGGGCCTGGGGGTGGAGATCATGGCCGCGAGCGACAACGTCCTGCGCGGAGGCCTGACGCCCAAGCACATCGACGTCGCCGAGCTGCTCGGCCTCGTCGACTTCCGCCCGGCGGCGCCGCCGCGCCTGGAACCGCGAGCGGACGACTCCGGTGTCGAACTCTTCGCCCCGGGCATCGCCGACTTCGCCCTCGCGCACGTCGCGCCGTCGGCGGCACCGGCGCGGGTCACCCTGCGCGGTGTCTCGATCGCGGTGGGCGTGTCGGGGGAGGCGACCGTCACCGGCGCGTCCGGGACGAGCGTCGCGCTCGCGCCCGGCCAGGCGGCTCTCGCCACGGCGGACGAAGGTCCCCTCGTCGTGAGCGGCGGCGAGGTGTTCGTCGCGATGCCGGGGGAGTGAGCCGCGACACGCCGACGGCCCGCGTGAAGGTTCAGGTCTGCCTTGAGGGTTTACGATCCGCGACTTGACCAATCCGAATGACACAGGTGTAATTACTCGTACGCGAATCCGCGTCACGAGGGCTCGACTGTGGGGGAGGACGACATGACGTCGCAGTACCGGTCCGGTGTTCCGGACAACTGGTTCGTCGATCCGGTCGACCTCGGTGTCCCCGGAGTCCGTCGCGACATCGACGCCGTCGAAGAGAACACGCTCGCGTGGCAGACCGATGCGCTCTGCGCGCAGACCGACCCCGAGGCGTTCTTCCCCGAGAAGGGCGGCTCCACGCGCGACGCGAAGCGCATCTGCACCTCGTGCGACGTCAAGTCCGAGTGCCTCGAGTACGCCCTCCAGAACGACGAGCGCTTCGGCATCTGGGGCGGTCTCAGCGAGCGCGAGCGTCGCAAGCTGAAGCGCCGCGCCTGATCCGTCGTCCGACGCGACGGTCCTTTCCGGGCGATCGCCCTCACCCCGGCGCGGCGTCCGCGAACGTGCGGGAGCGCGCTTAGGCTGACTGCGCCATGCCCGCCCGTGTTCACGCCATTCTCGTCGTCCGCCCCGAGGGCCGGACTCCCGCCGCGCACCATCTGAAGCGCACGCTCGCGGCGATCTCCGCGCAGAGCCGACCCGTCGATGCGCTCACCATCGTGCTGTGCGGGGCCGATCCCGAGCTGACCCAACTGGCCGCGTCATCCGGTGCCGAAGGCGTCATCACCGCCTCGGCCGGAACTCCGTTCGCCGTCGCCACCGCCCTGGCCACCCCCCGGCTCACCGGCGACGCGGTCTGGCTCCTCGCCCAGGACACCGCCCCCGAATCCGACGCCCTCGTCCGGCTCGCGGGGGCGCTCGAGCTCTCGCCGTCACTCGCGGTCGCGGCTCCCAAGCTCGTCCGCTGGGACGAGCCGGACGGGATCGTCTCCCTCGGTATCAGCCTCACGCGCTACGGGCGCACGGTCGAGCTCGCGGCGGGCGAGTTCGACCAGGGCCAGCACGACGGCGACGCCGACGTCCTCGGTGCGGACGTCCGCGGACTGCTGATCCGCCGCGAGTCCTGGACGGCCCTGGGCGGTCTCGACCCCGCCCTCGGCGGTGCCGACGAAGGCGTCGACCTGGGTGTCCGCGCCCGCCTGGCCGGCGACCGTGTCTCCCTCGTCCCCGCGGCGCGCGTCGCGGTCGCCGGGGACGGCGTCGCGGCCATGGCCCGCGGTCGCCGCCGCGCGCGCCGCCGCGCCTTCGCGGAGCGGACCGCGCAGCTGCACCGCCGTCTCGTCTACGCACCGGCGGCGGCCGTCCCGTTGCACTGGCTGTCTTTCCTCCCGCTGGCGCTGTGGCGCACGATCCTCCACCTCATCGGGAAGGTGCCCTACCGCGTCCTCCCCGAGTGGGGTGCGACGATCCTCGTCATGGCCCGCATCGCGGCGGTGGCGCGCGCGCGGCGCCGGATCCGCGCCGTCCGCTCGGTCGGCTGGTCCCGCATCGCCCCCCTGCGCGTCTCGCGCTCCGAGATGCGGCTGCGGTGGGAGGCCGCGGACAGCGGTGTCACCGACGCCCCGGTCCGCCCCGAACTGCGCTTCTTCGTCGGCGGAGGCGCGTGGGCCGTGCTCGGCGCCCTCGCGGTCTCGGCCGCGCTCTTCTTCCCGCTGCTGGCCTGGCCCGTGCTGGGAGGCGGCGCTCTCGCGCCCCTGCGTGCCACGGTCGTGCAGCTGTGGCAGGACGCCGCGTGGGGCGAGCGCCCCCTGGGCCTGGATGCCATCGGCCCGGCCGATCCGTTCTCCGCGATCATCGCGGTCATCGGCACGCTGTCACCCGGCGATCCCTCTCGCGCCCTCGTCGTCCTCTGGGTTCTCGCGCTCCCGCTCGCCGTCCTCGGCGGGTGGTTCGCCGCGACGCGCGTCACCGAGTCGTCGCTGCTGCGTATCACCGCCGCGGTCGCGTGGGCGCTCGCCCCGACGTTCCTCGCCGCGATCGTGGAGGGTCGTCCCGCCGCCCTGATCGCCCACCTGCTCCTGCCCTGGCTCTTCTACGCCGCAAGCGTCGCCCACCGGGCCTGGGCGCCGGCGGGAGCGGCATCCGTTCTGCTCGTGCTCGTGCTGGCGTGCGCGCCGTCGCTCGCGCCGGCCGCCGTCGTCCTGTGGTCGGCGGCCCTCGTGGTCGTGGCTCTCGTCGCCGGACGCGGGGTGGCGCGCGTCGTCTGGCTCGTGGTGCCCTCGATCGTGGTGTTCGCGCCCCTCGTGTGGACGCAGGTGCGCACCGGGAATCCCTGGGGGCTGCTCGCCGACCCCGGCATCCCCTACGCGGGCAACGAGGTCTCGGCCGACCCGCTGGGGCGCGCGCTCCTCGCCGCGGGCTTTCCCAGCTCGGATCCCGGCGGATGGGCGAGCGTCATCGACGGCCCCGTCTGGTGGGTCGGGCTGCTGATCGCGCCGCTCGCCGTCCTCGCTCTGCTGGCTGTCCTCACCCCGCGTTGGGTGACGGCATCCGCCCTGCTGATCATCGCGGCCGTGGGCCTCGCGACGGCTTTCGCGGCGGTCGGGGTGGCCGTCTCCTTCGACCACGGCACGGCGGTGCCGCTCTGGCCCGGTGCGGGCCTCAGCCTCGCGTGGCTGGGCGTGGTCGGCAGTGCGATGGTGGCTCTGGATGCCGGGATCGTCGAACGCGTGCGCGTGCTCCGGCCGATCGGCGCTCTCGTGACTCTCGCGGCCCTGCTCGTCGCCGTGAGCCCCGCGCTCACGGCATCCCTGGATCAGTCGCACCCGCGCTCCGTGCTCACGAACGGCCCGACCTCGACGCTTCCGGCTTTCGTCGCGGCGGAAGGACGAGGCTCGACCGCGATCGGCACGATCGTGCTCGACCCGCGCGCCGACGGTCTGCGCGTGGACGTCGTGTGGGGCGGGAGCGCCACCGTGGGCGGGCAGAGCACGGTCCAGGCCACGCGCATCGAGGCGCAGCCCGCCGACCGCGAGCTCGCCGCGTTGGCCGCCGATCTCACGACCCCCTCGTCGGACGACGTCATCGAGCGTCTGGGGGAGCGGGGGATCGGATTCGTCCTGCTCCAGTCCGCCTCGGCGGGCGAGAACGACGTCATCCGCGGTGCGCGCCTCGCGTCCGCGACGTCGCTCGACCAGCGCGACGCGCTCGACGGCGTCGGCACCACCTCGCGCGGCGACCTGTGGCGCGTGACCGCGTCCGTGCAGCCGCGGCCGCCGCTCGACGACCACCAGGCGCGCGTGCAAAGCCTCGTGACCTTCGGGTCGCTGGGCGTCCTCCTGGTCGCCCTGCTGCTGGCCGTGCCCACCAGCGCCTCCCGCCGGGTCGCGCGCCGCACGCCCCGCATCGTGGGCCCGAACCCGGGAGGAAGCCGATGAGCAGCGACCGCCGACTCGTCCGCTGGGCGACGACCAGCGCCCGCGTCGTCGCCGGATCCGTCGTGGCCGGTGCGGTCGTGGTCGGAACGGTGGCCGGGATCGCCGCGCCCTGGCCGACGCTCACCGCGAGCCCCGTCCGCATCGAGGCCACGCCCGCCGCGTCCGACACCGTGCTCGCGTGCGACGGTCCGCTGCTGGCGCTCGGGCGCAGTGCCGAACAGGCGGGGGCGCTCAGCGCGGCCGCGCCCCAGCAGGTCCTGAGCGGACCGGCTGACAGCGGCGCGGTCGACAGCGCGCTGACCGGATCCACCGGCGACGGCTCGGGTGATGCGACGGCGCTTCGCGCCCAACCTCTCGGCGGGGCGCCCGCGCCGCTCGCCGCCGCGGGCTCCGCGACGGCGACCTCGGAAGACCTCATCGGCTTCGCGGCATCCGCGTGCCGCCCTCCGCTGGCCGAGTCCTGGCTGGTCGCCGGCGCGACGACGACCGGGGCGAACGACCTCGTCGTCTTGGGCAATCCGGGCGATGTGCCCGCGACCGTGCAGCTGTCCGTCTATGGAGCGCAGGGCGTGTCGACGCCCCCGGGTGGCAGCAACCTCGTCGTGGCGCCGGGTACGCAGCGCGTGGTGCCGTTGGCCGGCCTTCTGCTCGGCGAAGAGAGCCCCGTCGTGCGCGTCACAGCGTCGGGTGCCCCCGTGCACGCGTCGCTTCAGGCGAGCCTCACGCGTCTGCTCCTTCCGGGCGGCGTCGACCAGGCGGCCCCCTCCGCCCAGGCGGATACGCACCTGGTGATCCCCGGCGTGCAGATCCTGACGGCGGGCGGCGGCGACGCGGGGACCGTCCTGCGGCTGCTCGCCCCCGGTGCCGCAGCCACCGCGACCGTGACCCTCATCCCGGTGGGCACGGCGACCCCGGGCACGCCGCGCACCGTCCCGCTCGAGGCGGGCAAGCCGACCTCGCTCGACCTGTCGGGGGTGGACCTCGGGGCGTACACGGTCGACATCACCGCCGATCAGCCCGTGGTCGCCGGCGCGTGGTCGACCACGGGGTTCGGCCAGGGCGCCGACTTCGCGTGGTACAGCCCCGCCCCCCGGATCGCGGTCTCCAGCGCGGTGGCGGTGGCGGCGGGCGCCGGTGCCGCGCTCGTGCTCACGACGGATGCCGGCGGGGGCGACGCCACGGTCACACTCACCCCGACCGACGGCAGTGCACCGCTGACCCTCGCCGTGCCCGACGGGGGCAGCGTCTCGACCGCGGTCGCCGCGGGCGTCTACACGCTCGAGGCGAGCACGCCCGTGCGGGGCGCGGTGACGTACTCGTCGACCGGCGCTCTCGCGGGGTATCCGCTGTGGCCGGCGAACACCGCCGAGTCGGCGGTGACCGTCCTGCCGTAGGTCTGGCGTTCCGCGGTTGCGCGCGGCGTGGTTGCGCGCGGCGGGGCGGCGGTGCGCGCTGGTTGCGTCGCGGCCCGCGCGCATAAACGCGATCCACTCGCATAAACGCGAGGAGCACGTGTTTTCGTGAGCGAATCGCGTTTATGCAAGAGGGGCGGCTCCAACAGGGAGCGCGTCGGCCTCAAGGGCGGGGTGCCGGGCGCGGCGGGTACCGCTGCCGCTGAGGCTGTGTCGGCGGGCGCCCCGGCGTTCCCGGCGCCGTGCGGGTCTCCCGCGTTCGAGCGCGTCGGCATCGTGGCGGGCGACCATAAACGCGATCCACTCGCATAAACGCGAGGAGCACGTGTTTCTGTGCGCGAATCGCGTATATGCGTGAGGGTGGGCCGGTCAGCGCCGAGCACGCGCGGGCATGGGGAGCCAGTCCGGCGCGGGTTCCTGGGGACAGCGCGGGGACGCGTGGTCCGGCGCGCGCGGGGCCCGCGGCGGCACGCGGAGCGCGCGGCCACGCCGGGTCAGAAGTAGCGGAAGCGCTCGGGGCCGAGATCCCACGGGTCGCGGTCGAGGTACTCGGCGGCGGCGCGGAAGACGGCACCCTCGATCATCATCCGGCGGTGCAGGTCGTCGTCGTGATGAGGGTGACCGAGCCGCTCGATCGGCACGCGGTAGAGGATGATGCGCTTCTCATCGCGCAGAACCGTCCATCGAGGGATGCCATCGGTGGCGGCCGGGGGCATGATGCCGATCTCGAACGAGACCTCCCGCAGCTCGCTCCAGGCGGAGCGGAGGAACTCCGCCGCGGCGCCGACGGCGACGTCGAAGCGTTCGACCCTCGTGTCGATCGGGGGGAGCGGCGGACGAACGACCGGACTGCGGTTCTCGCGGCCGTGTCGGCCATGGCGGGAGGGGCGGGCGACCGGCCGGGCTTCGCGGGTTCGTCGACGCACCATGCGCCCATCCTACGTTCGTCCGGGACGGCGTGACCCTCGGTCGGGGTGGGCTCACGACGGCGCGGCGCGTCGGCGCCGGGGTGGCGGCGGGCTAGTGTTGCCCGCGATGCGCGACAGACTCTGCTCGAAGGTGGGATGCGCCCGCGAGGCGATGAGCACGCTCACCTACGATTACGGCGACCAGATGGCCGCGCTGGGCCCGCTGGGACGCGTCGACGACCCGCACGCCCACGACCTCTGTGCGATCCACGCCGACCGGCTCTCGGTGCCGCGCGGCTGGGTCGTCGTGCGCCACGAGACGCTTCGGACCTGACGCTTCTCAGCGGTCGGTGAGCGCCGCTGCCCGCTCGCGCTCGATCACGAGCGCCCGGTACTCGCGATCGCGCCGCACGGCGGCGACGGCGCGGACGAACGCCTCGGGCTCGGCAGGCGGCCGCGGCGAAACGAACGGGGCGACCGCATCGGCCAGCGCGGACGCGAGACGGACCCGCGCGGCCGGATCGAGCGCGTCAGCCCCCCGGACGAACTGCGACACGCGGGCGGCGAGGCGATCGGGCAGGCGCGAGACATCGGCCACCTGCTCCCACGACTCCCACCCTGCCGGAATCCCCGGGGCGGGAGGGGGGAGGGGCCGCGTGCGGGTCCGCTCGCTCGCCGTGCCCGCGACGAGGTCGCCGAGGCGCTGCGCGCGCGGAGTGAACATCCCGACGACCGCGGCGATCCCGCCGAGGGTCAGCCACAGCTCGAGGACGCCGATCAGCGCGCGGATGAACGCCGCGCGGAAACCCGCGGCGCCGCCGTCCACGCGCACGATCCGCCCACCCACGACGAGTCGGCCGAGGCTGCGTCCGCGTGACAGCGTCTCGACGGCGGTGGGGAGGACGACGAGCACGAGCACGATGAGCGTGATCACGGCGATCCGCAGGGCGCTGTCCGGAAGGGTCCCGGATGCCGCCATGGTAACGAGCAGCAGGCCGCCGCCGATCAGCAGTACGACGCCGACGATCATGTCGATCAGGCAGCCGAGGGCCCGCAGGAAGAATCCGAGCGGTTGCACGTCGAGGGCGACGGCCTCGCCGGTCAGGATCTCCTCGGAGGCGGTGTCGACGAGCGTGACACCGCGCGCCGCGGGCGCACGGACTCCGGTCCGTGAGGATGCCGTCGACGAAGCCATGCGTACAGTTGATCACATGGACCTCGACGCCCTCACGGCCGCTCGCCGCGAGGAATGGGCGCGTCTGGACGAACTGGGGCGCACACGACGCCTGAGCGGCCGCGAGGTCGACGAGCTCGTCACGCGGTACCGCGCGGCATCCGCTGATCTCGCCGATATCAAGACTTCCGCCGGACGTACGCCCCAGGGCGACTACGTCTCGATCCTGCTGGCGCGCACGCGCCTGCGGCTGACCGGTGTGCGCGAGAACGTGCTGAAGCAGATGCCCCGCTTCTTCCTCCTGCAGTTGCCGGCCGCGCTGTATCGCGTGCGGTGGACGACGTTGGTCGTCGCCGTCGGCTTCGTCATCGTCGCGACGATGGTGGCCCTGTGGATCTCGGGCGACCCCGCGACGGTCGCCGCCCTCGGAAGCCGCAGCGAGCTGCAGAACTACGCCGACGAGCAGTTCGTGAACTACTACCGTGAGAACCCCAACGCGATCTTCGCGGGGTCGGTGTGGACGAACAACGCCTGGATCGCCGCGCAGTGCGTGCTGTTCGGCGTCACGGGCATCTGGCCGCTGATGGCGATGATGCAGAACGCGATCGGGGTGGGGCAATCGGCCGCGGTCATGATCGCCTTCGACCGCGCCGACGTGTTCTTCCAGTTCATCCTCCCGCACGGCCTCCTCGAGCTCACGGCGATCTTCGTCGCGGGGGCCGCGGGCCTGCAGATCTTCTGGGCGTGGGTCGCTCCCGGCCGACGCACGCGCGGCGCCGCGCTGGCGGCCGAGGGTCGTTCCCTGGCCACGGTCGCGGTCGGCCTGATCTTCGCCCTCGCCCTCTCGGGGGTCGTCGAGGGGTTCGTCACGCCGCGCGATTGGCCGTGGCAGGTGAAGATCGCGATCGGTGCGGTGGCGCTCGGAGTTTTTCTCTTCTACATGCTGTGGGTCGGCAAGCGAGCCGCGCGCGCGGGCGAGACGGGCGACCTGACCGAGTACGAGGCGGGGACTCCGACGCTCACCGCGGGCTGACGGCATCCGTTCGTTTCTCCGCGTGTCACTTTTGATTTACTCAAAAGAAGCTAGAGTAGGGTCGTGCTCGACGATCGGACGGATGCCACCGCGGATGCCCTCATCCGCGGTGCCGGACTGCGGGTGACGGCGACGCGGGTCGCCGTCCTCGAAGCCCTGCGCGCCCGCCCGCACGCCACCGCGGATGCCGTGTACGACGGCATCCGCGGGACGCTCCCCGGCACGAGCAAGCAATCGGTGTACAACGCGCTCGGCGACTTCGCCGACGCGGGACTCGCTCGTCGCATCGAACCCGCCGGTCACGCCGGCACGTTCGAACTGCGCGTGGGAGACAACCACCACCACGTGGTGTGCACCGGGTGCGGACGCATCGACGACGTGGACTGCGTCGTCGGGGAAGCGCCGTGCCTGCATGTGCCGGAGGGGAGCGGGTTCACCATCCAGACCGCCGAAGTGACGTTCTGGGGGGTCTGCCCCGACTGTCGAGCGACGACCGAAGCCGAAAAACCGAGAGGATCCCGATGAGCGACGCTCTGAACGGGTGCCCCGTCTTCCACGATGGAGCCGCCCCCGACGACAACCGACTGCCGGTGGGTGAAGCCCCCGCCGACAGCGAGCCCGCCGGCGCCCTGCCCCACCCGACCCAGGGATCGGCCAACCGTGTGTGGTGGCCCGAGTCCCTCAATGTGAAGATCCTCGCGAAGAACAACGCGCTGCGTGACCCGCTCGATGAGGGCTTCGATTACAAGGCGGCGTTCGAGGCGCTCGACCTCGCCGCCGTCAAGCAGGACCTCAAGGAGGTCATGACGACCTCGCAGGACTGGTGGCCCGCCGACTTCGGTCACTACGGCCCGCTCATGATCCGCATGGCGTGGCACAGCGCCGGCACCTACCGCGTGACCGACGGTCGCGGCGGCTCGGGCGCGGGCATGCAGCGCTTCGCCCCGCTGAACAGCTGGCCCGACAACGTCAACCTCGACAAGGCCCGCCGCCTGCTGTGGCCGGTCAAGAAGAAGTACGGTCAGGCGATCTCGTGGGCCGACCTCATGATCCTCGCCGGCAACGTCGCGCTCGAGGACATGGGCTTCCCGACCTTCGGCTTCGCCGGTGGCCGACAGGACGTGTGGGAGCCCGACGACGACGTGTACTGGGGTCCCGAGACCACCTGGCTCGGCGACGAGCGCTACACGGGCAACCGCGAGCTCGAGAAGCCGCTCGCGGCCGTCCAGATGGGGCTCATCTACGTCAACCCGGAAGGGCCGAACGGCAACCCCGACCCGCAGCTGTCGGCGAACGACATCCGCGAGACGTTCGGCCGCATGGCCATGAACGACGAGGAGACCGTCGCCCTCATCGCCGGTGGTCACACCTTCGGCAAGACGCACGGCGCGGCGAGCGACTCGCACGTCGGTCCCAACCCCGAAGCCGCCAACATCAACGACCAGGGCCTCGGCTGGAAGAACGATCACGGCACCGGCAAGGGCGACGACACGATCACCAGCGGCCTCGAGGTCACCTGGACCTATCACCCCACGCGCTGGGACAACGAGTTCTTCCACATCCTCTTCGCGTACGAGTGGGAGCTCTTCCAGAGCCCCGCGGGCGCGCACCAGTGGCGTCCGAAGAACGGCGGGGGAGCCGACATGGTCCCCCTCGCCCACTCCGAGGGTCGTCGCGAGCCCCGCATGCTCACGAGCGACCTCGCTCTGCGGGTCGACCCGGCGTACGAGAAGATCTCGCGCCGCTTCGCCGAGGACCCCGCCGCGTTCCAGGATGCCTTCGCCCGCGCATGGTTCAAGCTGACCCACCGCGACATGGGCCCGCGTGAACGCTACCTCGGGTCTGAGGTCCCCTCCGAGGTGCTCGTCTGGCAGGACCCCGTGCCCGCCGTCGACCACCCGCTGATCGACTCGGCGGATGCCGCGGCGCTCAAGCAGCAGATCCTCGACAGCGGCCTCACGGTGCAGCAGCTCGTCACGACGACCTGGGCCGCGGCATCCACCTTCCGGGGCAGCGACAAGCGCGGCGGTGTCAACGGCGCGCGCATCCGCCTCGAGCCCCAGAAGAGCTGGACGGTCAACAACCCCGAGCAGCTGGCATCCGTTCTCGAGACCCTCGAGAAGATCAAGGCCGAGTTCGACGGGCAGGGCGAGAAGAAGGTCTCGATCGCCGATCTGCTCGTTCTCGCCGGCAACGCCGGTGTCGAGCAGGCGGCGCGCGCCGGCGGCGTCGAGGTCGAGGTGCCCTTCACCCCGGGCCGCACCGACGCGTCGCAGGAGCAGACCGAGATCGAGTCGTTCCGCTGGCTCGAGCCGGTCGCCGACGGCTTCCGCAACTACGCCTCGCGCGAGGCGCGGCTGCCCGCGGAGTTCCTGCTGCTCGACAAGGCCAACCTGCTCACGCTCACCGCGCCCGAGATGACCGTGCTGGTCGGCGGTCTCCGCGCGATCGGCGCCAACTGGGACGGCAGCGACTGGGGGGTGTTCACCGACACCCCCGGTGCGCTGACGAACGACGTGTTCGTGAACCTCCTCGACCTCGGCACGACGTGGAAGCCGCTCGACAGCGGCAAGCACGCGTTCGAGGGCACGAAGGACGGCTCGGGCGAGAAGGTCGGCATCGGCACCCGCGTCGACCTGGTGTTCTCGTCGAACTCCGAGCTGCGCGCGCTCGCCGAGGTCTACGCCTCCGACGACGCGAAGGAGAAGTTCGTCCGTGACTTCGTCGCCGCGTGGCGCAAGGTCACTGAGCTGGACCGGTTCGACCTGGTCTGAGCGCCCGACCGGTCGCGTTTCGGCGCGATGGTCGATGCCGGCATCCGTGTCCCACTTTGTGCAGAGCCAGGCCCTCCGGTTCGCACAAAGTGGGACACGCCAGCGGAGGGGGGGGCTCAGGCGAGAGACGCGTGAGGTCAGGCTCGCGCGAGGCGGCGGAGGCCCTCGTCCAGCGACACCGCCGGGGCCCAGCGCAGATCGCGGCGGATGTCGGTCTGGTCGAACCAGTGCGCGGTCGACAGCTGCTCGGCGAGGAAGCGCGTCATCGGCGGTTCGTCCTCGCCCGGGCGGACGGCCCAGACGCGCTCTACCAGGGCCCCGGCGGCCTTGGCGAGTCCCGCGGGCACGCTGAAGCGCGGCGGCTCGACGCCCGAGGCGCGACAGATCCCCGCCAGGAGGTCGCCGACGGGGCGCGGTTCGCCGTTCGTCAGGACGTACGCGCGGCCGCTGACGTCGTCGACCCGGTCGAGGGCGGCGACGATTCCGGATGCCGCGTTGTCGACGTACGTGGAGTCGATGAGCGCCGTGCCGCCGTTCAGCAGGGGCAGCCGGCCCCGGCGTGCGCGGTCGACCACGCGCGCGATGAGCTGTGTGTCGCCCGGACCCCACACGAGGTGCGGACGGATCGCGACGAGCGACAGGCCGTCGCCCGCGCGGGAGAGCGCGAGCAGCTCGGCCTCGGCTTTCGTGCGGGCGTACTCGCCGTGCGCGGCCTCGGGATCGGCGGGTTCGGCCCCCACCCCCGCGAGGGCGTGGCCGGCGTGCGCGACCGACGGCGACGACACGTGCACGATCCGCGAGACCCCCGCCGCGGCGGCGGCGTCCAGCAGAATGCGCGTGCCCTCCACATTGACGGCGTGGAACTGAGCGGGGTCTCCCGCCAGCGACACCTTGGCAGCGAGGTGCACCACGCCGTCGATCCCGTCGAGAGCGGATGCCACGGCATCCGGATCCGTCACCGAGCCCAGCCGGTCGTCGGCGCCGGCGACACCGGAGGGGCGGCGCTGGAGCGTGCGCACCTCGTGTCCCGCGTCCTGGAGGGCGCGGACGACGGCCCGGCCGAGGAAGCCGGATGCCCCGGTGGCGAGGACCCTCACGGCGCGGTCGGCTTCTCGCCCGCGAGCAGGCGTTCGGCCCACGCGGCGAGGCGGGACCGGTCGATCTTCGAGTTGTGTCGGATGTCGGTCGGCAGCGTCGGCGCGACGAGGACCGCGGCGAGCGGCTGCGCGGTCGCGGCGCGAACGGCATCCGTCAGCTCGGGAGAGGCGAGGCCGGGGCGTCGGGCACCGGCTTCGACGACGGCGACGACGACCTGTCGGCCGACGGGCCCGACACCCACCGCCGCGGCACGGGTGACGGCCTCGACGGTCTCGGCATCCTGTTCGATGCCGACAGGGGTCACCGGAGCCTCGGCGGTGGTGATGACGTGGGGGAGTCGCCCCTCGACCCACAGTCGCCCGTCGGCGTCGAGGTGGCCGACGTCGCCGGTGCGGTGCCAACGGTCGGCGAGACCGCGACGCGCCTCGCGGTCGGTGAGGTAGAGGCGGAAGTATCCGCGCTTGAGGTGGGGCGCCGAGATGACGATCTCGCCCGTGATCCCGGCATCCGTCGTCGGTTCACCCGTCGCGCGTCCCTCGGCGTCGATCGCCGAGATGCGCACCTGGCCCGTGCCCAGCGGCCGTCCGACGCAGACGCCGCGGCCGCCCGCCGCGCTCTCGATCTCGGGCAGCGTGACGTCGGCGACGAGCAGGCACTCGGTCATGCCGTACGGGGTGTGCGCGACGGCGTTCGGCATGAGCTCGTGCGCGCGGCGCAGGAGGTCGATGCCCACGGGGGCTCCCGTCGAGAGGAAGGTCTCGACGCGCGCGAGGGCCGCTCGGTCGTCGGCGTCGAGGGCGCTCGCGGTGGCGACGACGTTCGCGACAGCCGCGGGGGAGAGGAACACGATCCGCGCGTCGGAGGCGCGCACGGCCGCCGCGACCGCCGCGGCGGTCAGGGTGCGGGGGGCCGAGACGTCCATGTCGGGCGTCGCGGAGCGCGTGCCGAGCGCGGGGCCGAGAAGGGCGAAGGGGGCGAAGCCGGTCACCAGGCCCGTGTCGACCGTCACGCCGAAGTGCGCGGCGAGGGTGTCGCGCAGGGCGGTCAGCTGCGCGTGCGTGTACACGACGCCCTTCGCGGGCCCCGTCGAACCCGAGGTGAACAGCACCGCGGCGTCGGCGTCGGGCGCGGGCGGCTCCGGCAGCGTCCGGCCGCGACCGGCGCGGGCGAGGTCCGACAGGCTCGCCTCGACACCGAGCGCGCGCGATGTCGCGGCGGGGAGGGCCGCGGCCGAGATCCGCCGCCCCGGCCAGCCGAGGGCGCGCGCGGCGGCGAGCCCGGCGATCTCGCCGATCACGACGTCGGGAACGGCACCTCTGACGGCGCGCGACAGCCCCCGGATGCCGAGACCCCGGTCGGCCACGACGACGACCGCGCCGATGCGCAAGCACGCATACAGAGCTGCGGTCAGCGTGGGGCCGGGCTGAACGAGCAGCGAGACTCGGTCTCCCGGGCGCACACCGAAGGCGTCGAGGCCCGCGGCGATCTCGTCGACGCGCGCGGACAGCTGCCGCCAGCTGACGCGCAGCGGCGCGCCGTCGCGGGCGGTGGTCATGTCGATCACGGCGGTGCCGTCGTCGTCGCGGCGCGCGTCGAGGGCGTCCCAGAGGTGGCCGGCGGCGGTCGGTGCGGTGGCGGCTGCGGAGCGCGGGGACGCGGTGGCGGCTGAGCCCGGCGGCGCGGTGGCGGCTGCGGAGCCCGGGGCCGCGGCATCCGTCGCCACGCCCTTCTCGTCGAGCCAGTCGAGCACGACGTCGGCGTACGGGCGCTCCTCGGCGATGAGGTGGCCCGCGCCCTCGAAGCGGTGCACGTCGGCCTGCGGAAGTCGCTCGGTCAGGTCGTCGAGGTGACCCTCGCCGAAGACGGGGTCCTTCGGTCCACGCAGAAGCAGTGCGGGCACGTCGAGCTCGCGGAGCCCCGCCGACATCCGGCGAAGCGCGGGAGTGCTCTCGTCGGCCGCGGTCGCGGGGATGTCGGCGACGAAGCCGCCGATCCCGCGGCGTCGCGCGACGGTCGCGTACGGCGCGCGGAAAGCCGCGCGTACAGCGGGGTCGAGATCGGCGAGGGCGAGCGTGGTGTCGAGGAAGGCGGTGGTGCCGGTGGTGCCCGCGGCGAGCATGCCGCGGGCGGTGGCCACGCGCAGCGCGAACGGCAGCGGCGCACCGTCGGGGTGGTGCACGGCGGTGTTCAGGGCGACGACCGCGGCGAGACGGTCGCGGTTCTCGACGGCCCAGCCGAGCGAGATCGGACCGCCCCAGTCGTGCCCGATGGTCACGATCGGACCCCGGATGCCGAGCTCGCCGACGAGCGCGTCGAGGTCGGCGATGCGCTGCGCCAGGGTGCGCCGGCGGCCCGAGCGCTCCGAGAAGCCCATCTCGAGCTGGTCCACGGCCACGACCCGCCACGCCGTGGCACCGGCCTCGGCGCGGTCGAGCGAGGAGTTCACGAGCGCGCGCCACAGGTACGACCACGTCGGATTGCCGTGCACGGCGATGATCGTGCCGACAGGTTCGAGACCGCGCGCGGCGAGGGCTGCGCCGGTGTCGAGCACGTGCCACGTGCGCGTCGTGCCCGCATCGGCGGCGGCACCGGGCACGTCGATCAGACGCGAGAGCGCCGGGTCGAGACCGGGGAGGCCCGCGGGGGGAAGCGTCGCGTCCGGGGCGGTGACCCTCACCAGGCCAGCTCCAGCATGCCGGTGTTCAGCCCGGAGCCCACTCCCATCAGAAGGACGCGATCACCCCGACGCAGCGTCTTCTGCTCGTCGGCGAGGGTGATCGGGATGGATGCCGGGCCCACATTGCCCAGGTGCGGATAGGTCACGGGCACCCGGTCACGGTCGAGCTTCGCCGCGCGGACGATCGCCGAGGTGTGCACCGACGAGACCTGGTGGGTGATGTAGCGATCCATGCCCGTCCACGAGAACTCGCCCTTCGCCTCCTTCCACGCCGACACGACGAGATCGAGGCCGCCCTTGAGCAGAGCCTTCGCGTCGGTGAACATTCCGTCGACGCTTCCGACGCAGAGGTCGTAGAACTGGGTCGCCGCGCGCGTCACGCCGCCGACGATCCGGTGTCCCTCGGGGTGGTCGCTCGCGCGGCCGAGCACCGCGGCGGCCGCGCCGGAGCCCAGCGTCAGCGACGCGAACTCCTGCATGAACGCGTCGCGGTCGAGGTTCTCGCGCACGAGCCGGTTGATCGTGTTGACCTGGATCTCGTCGGCATCCTCGCCGTTGACGATCAGTGCGTACTTCACCTGTCCGGACTGGATCATGCCGGCGGCGAGGCTCATGCCGTTGATGAAGCCGAGGCAGGCGTTGGCGACGTCGAAGTTGATCGCCGAGCTCGGAAGGCCCAGGCCGTGGTGCAGGCGCACGGCCACGGAGGGTTCGAGGTGCTTGCGCGTCACCGAGGTGTTGATGATGAGCCCGATCTCGCTCGGGTCGACTCCCGCCTCGGCCAGCGCCTGCTTGCCCGCGGCGATCGTCGCCTCGTCGCTCGACTCGCCGTCGGCCCAGTTGCGCCGCTCGTTGACGCCGGCGACCCGGCGGAGGAGGCCGGGCTTGAGCTTTAGACGATGAAGAGCGGGAGCGAGGCGGTCCTCGATGTCGTCCGACGTGGTCACACGGCTGGGCAGGACGCTCGCCACCGATACAAGAGCCACATCGTCGAACCGGGTCGTGGCGTTTCCTGGCAAGAGTTCTCCCGCATCCTGTGCGTAGACGGCGCAACCGAGCGCGGAGGGGACGCGCTGTCGGCTCGAAGGGTACCCCCCAGGATAAGCCGCGACGTATGTCCCGGGCTGCATGGGGCCTGGGTGTGCTAACCCGGCCGGGTGCGCGCTTCAGAGCCGCCCGGCAGCCTTGAGCGCGAGGTAGCGGTCGGCCACGAGCGGGGGCAGGTCTTCCGCTGAGGCGGAGACGGCGTCGCCACCGGCGCGGACCACGGCGGCGCGCACGCGGTCCGCGTCGTGGCGCGCGCGCTCGATCGCGGCCGCCGCGTAGACGGAGGCGGCATCCGTCCGCTCGGGGTCGTCGCCCGGCCCGTCCGTCGCCGTCGCGACCAGCAGTCGCGAGCGAGCCGCCACCGTCGGCAGCGCCGCGAGGAAACCACGGGCTGCCTCGGGGTCATCGTGCGCCGTGAGCAGGACGACGAGAGCGGGCCGCACCGCGAGCTGGCGGACCTGCGCGAAAGCGGCATCCCAGTCGGTGTCGATGAGCTGCGGCTCGACGGGGGCCATCGCGTCGACGAGTGCGGGGAGGAGCTGCGAACCGTCGACCTTCGTGACACGGGCCCGCGGAACGCGGTCGAACATCACCAGGTGGACGTGGTCGCCCGCCCGGGTCGCCAGCGCCGACAGCAGCAGCGTGGCCTCCATCGCTGCGTCCAGGCGCGCGCCGTCGCCGACGCGCGCCGCGGCCGTGCGGCCCGTATCGATGACGATGACGACGTGCCGGTCGCGTTCCGGACGCCACGTGCGCAGCATGGTCGTGCCCGCGCGCGCCGTCGCCCGCCAGTCGATCGAGCGCACGTCGTCGCCGCGGACGTACTCGCGGAGGCTGTCGAACTCGGTGCCCTGACCGCGCACCTGAAGGCTCGTGTTCCCGTCGAGCTCGCGCAGGCGCGCCAACCGGGACGGGAGGTGCCGCCGCGAGGTGAAGGGAGGGAGGACGCGGATCCGGCCGGGAGCGGCGACGACCGCCTGCCGGCCGGCCAGACCCAGGGGACCCGCCGAGCGCACCACGACGAAATCGGTGCGGATCTCGCCGCGGCGACGGGGGAGCAGAGGGAGGGGCGCGCTCCGGCGCTCGCCCGGCGGCACGACGAACCGCGCCCGTTCCACGGGCGCACCGGCCGTGGGTTGCCACGCGTCGCGCACACGGGCGCGGAGCGCGCGGGTCCCGAGGTTGCGCACCCGCAGCTCACCGGCGACCGGTTCGTCGAGCAGCGTGCGGTCCGGGAGACGTCGCGTGATCTCGACGGCGCGCGGGTCGGCCGCGGCGGCGACATCGACCAGCGCTCCGACCGCACAGAGCACGACCCACCCGCCCACGGCGAGCCACGCCGGGACGCCCGCCGTGCTCAGGAGCACGAGAGGGACGACGCCCAGGGCGACGAGGAGCGCGAGACGGCCGGTGACGAACATCAGATGGGAACGCGGGTCTGCTGCAGCACCGAGGTCAGGATCGCGTCGACCGAGACGCCCTCGATCTCGGCCTCGGGGCGCAGCCGGATGCGGTGACGCCACACCGGCACGAGCATCGTCTGCACGTGGTCGGGGGTGATCGCCGGGTATCCGCCGAGCCATGCCCAGGCCTTCGCCGCGGCGAGGAGGGCCGTGGTCGCGCGCGGACTGACGCCCAGGAGCACCGACGGGCTCTGTCGCGTCGCCCGCGCGAGGTCGACGATGTAGCCCAACAGGTCGTCGTCGACGGCGACGGTCGCCGCGGCGCGCTGGGCGGCGAGGATCTCGTCAGCGGTCACGACGGGGTCGAGGCCCGCAGCGTCGAGGCGGCGCGGGTCGAAGCCGCCGGCGTGGCGCCGGAGCACACCGACTTCGGCCTCGCGTCCCGGGAGGTCGACCACGAGCTTCATCAGGAAGCGGTCCAGCTGGGCTTCGGGCAGCGTGTACGTGCCCTCGTGCTCGATCGGGTTCTGGGTCGCGGCGACGAGGAAGGGGTCGGGGAGAGCGCGGCTGACTCCGTCCGACGAGACCTGTCGTTCCTCCATCGCCTCGAGCAGAGCGGCCTGGGTCTTCGGCGGCGTGCGGTTGATCTCGTCGGCGAGGAGCACGTGGGTGAACACCGGTCCCGCGCGGAACTCGAACTCCCCGGCGCGGGCGTCGTAGACGAGGGAGCCGGTGACGTCGCCGGGCATGAGGTCGGGCGTGAACTGCACGCGCCGCGTGTCGAGGCCGAGCGCGCGGCTGAAGGACCGCACGAGAAGAGTCTTGGCGACGCCCGGGACGCCCTCGAGCAGGACGTGTCCGCGCGAGAGGAGCGCGATGAGCAGTCCGGTGATCGTGCCGTCCTGCCCGATCACCGCTTTTCCGACCTCGACCCGCACCCGGTTCATCGCCTCGCGCAGGGCTGCGTCGTCGAGCCCCGGGGTCGTCGGGGCGGGCTCCGAGCGTCTCGGCGCGTTCTCGGCGGCGGGCGGCAGGGGAGCGTCGAGAGGACTGTCGGTCATCGGGTGGTCCTTTCGGTGGCGAACGCGGCATGCACGCTCGTCTCGAGGTCGCGGAGGCGGTCGCTCGCGGCGACCAGGTCGCGGGCGGTCGTGGGGATGTCGGTGAGGAGGATGCCGCGGATCGCCGCTCGATCCGCGCCGAGGCGGTCGGCGACGGCGTCGGCGACCTGCTCCGCCGGGGTGTGGGCCGCGAGCCCGAGCCGGCGGACCAGCCGGGTGCGGGTCGCTCGACGCAGCTCGTCGAGGGCGTGGGCCGCGTCGCCGGAGGTGGCGTACAGGCGGGCGCGACCCTCGGTCGTCTCGGTCGCGCGCACCATGACCGGGAGGCGTTCGGTCACGAGCGGGCCGAACCGTCGACCGCGCCAGATCGCGGCGACGCTCGCTGCGAGCAGGAGCAGCACGATGCCGGGCGTGACCCAGGGCGGTGTGAGGTCGCCGATCGTCTGCGGCGCCGAGCCGGCGTCGGCATCGGTGAGGGAGGGGACGTACCAGACGACCGCGTCTGTCCGAGCCAGCACGCCGATGGCCAGCGCCGCGTTCCCGTCGAGGGGGAGGGTCGCGTTCGTCATCGTCGCCGACCCGTCCAGGGCGGTGACCGTGCGGCCGCCGCTCGCCTCGGTCGAGAGCAGGCCGTACTCGCCGTCGACGGGGTAGCAGCCGGTGACGCCCGCGCCGGGGATCATCAGCTCACCCGTCCGTGCGGTCCCGGCCGTGCGCGCGGCGGGCAGCTCGCATCCGGCCTCGGTGGCGCGGTCGTTCGCGAAGCCCCCGAGGGAGGAGCCGTTCAGCAACACGTCGAGGGTGCGCGAGCGCGGCTCGATGAGCACGACGTCGCGTGCGCGGTCGGCGAGCGCGGTCAGGGTGGCATCCGACAGCATCGGGGCATCGCGCAGGACGAGCGTGGCGTCGTGGTCGGCCAGGGCCCGCTCCGCCGCCGCGCGGTCGCGCGCGACGGTGACGGCCACGCCCTGTTGCTGGAGGATGCGGACGAGTGCGCGGGTGCCGTCCGGCGCCGGGGATTCGGGGTCGAGCGCGTCCTTCTGCGTCCAGCCCCCGTACACCAGGGTCGTTCCCACCAGTCCGATCAGGAGCAGGGCGAGGGCGATGCCGATCCACCCGAGCGCGGCCCGACGGCGGGGGCGCACCGCGAGCGGCGCTGCCGAGACGGCCGTCACGATGTCGCCGCCGCGGTGACGGGCGCGGGGCGCGTGCGGACGGCCTCGGCGTCGAGGTCGGCCACCACGCGGTAGCGCTGCTCGGTGCCCGGGCGGCGGAGGTAGCGGACGTCGTCGAAGATGGCGGCCGCCTCGTCGAGCCCGGGGACGAGCCCGGGGAGAGCCGCCGAAGCGGCGCGCGCGAACGCCCGCACGGTGGCGCCGGGCGGTGGGTCGACGAGACCTCTTTCGGTCAGGCCACGGGCGAAAGCGCGGAACCGCAGGACGATCGCCGCATCCCAGTCTCCCCGAGCCGCCGCAGCGGCCGCATCCCCGCGGAGCTCGTCGGCCGAGCGGCCGTCATCGCCGTCGAAGAGCGCGCGTGCCGGAGGCTGCGCACGGGCGATCGCTCTCGGTCGCCCCCAGATCAGGATGCCGATGACGATCCCGACGACGATGATGATCGCCAGCACGATCAGCGCCGGAGGCCCCCAGTCGCCGTTCGCCGAGTTCTGCAGCAGCCTGCCGAAAAAGTCGACGACGGCTCGTGCGAGACGGTCGATCGGCGTCGGCTCGGCGGCCCGATACGCGGGGTCGGTGAGCTCTTTCTCGGCCCACTCCCGCGCCTCGTCCGGGTCGGGGAGGAGCGAGGTCACCACCGCGACCGCCGCTGAGAGCGAGGGACTCATGCGTCGTCGGACCGGCTTCCGGGCGCGGCCCAGGTCGTCGTCGAGGGCGTGGAAGTGCTCGAGGTGCCCGTGGCATCCGTCGACGTGGGCTCGCGACCCGCCGCATCGGCCGCGCCGTCCGTCGGAGAGGAGGGCGGCGGGGGCACCACGGTGCCGGAGGGGGCTGAGGGGGGTGCGGCTCCGTGCGGCGGCGCGGGCGGGACCGGCGGAGCGGCGGGCGCGGCAGCGTAGGGCGGCGCGGTCGGCGGGGCGCCGTAGGGCGGCGCGGCGGGCGCGGCAGCGTAGGGCGGAGCTGAGCCATACGGCGGCGCTGAGCCAGAGGGGACGCCCGCGGGAGCGCCGTACGGCGGTGCAGCCGGTGCCGCGCCGGAGGGGACACCCGTAGGAGCGCCGTACGGAGCCGCCGCGGGGGGACCCCACGCTCCCGGCGCCCCACCCGGCGGGGGAGCGCCCCACGGCTGGAGCGGCGCGATGCTGCGGCCGACGCCCACGCGGTACGGATCCGGAAGGTCGTCCGCGCCGGCATCGCGCGCCTCCACGTAGGCGGCGAGATCTTGATCGAGTCCCTCGGTGCGCATGCGCGCGTCGACGTAGACGAGCACCGCCGAGGTCGACTGCACGACGAGGGCGATGCACTGCACGAGTAGGACGCCGGCCTGCCCGAGCAGCTGCACGACGATGAAGCCGACGATCGCTCCCGGCTCGGGGTCTCCAGTGGGTGCGAGCAGCGTCGAGAGGAAGCTTGCACCGAAGCTCAGCGGGAACGAGATGATCTGCGCCACCACGCTGAACGCGACGGAGATGATGACCAGAACACCGAGCGTCGACCAGAATCGCCCGCGGGTGAGCCGCCACGACCGGGCGATCCCGGCCCGGATGCCCGTGCCCTCGAGGATGATCACCGAGGGGACGAGGAAGAGCTTGGTCGCGAGCCACAGGTAAAGGGGCACGCACCCGAGGGCGAGCAGAAGACCCAGGAGGATGCCCACCGGCAGCAAAGCGAACGACACCGCGACGACGATTCCGGCGAGGATGGCCAGGACGAGGATCACCGCGGTGAACGTCAGGGCGGCGTAGCCGATCAGGCGCCAGACGACCGGGCGAACCCGCCGCCAGACCACCTTCAACGTCGGCTTCTCGGCGACCACGCCGTGCGCCACCTCGGCGACGACGACGCCCTGCACCAGCACGCTCAGGCCGCTCGCCGCGACCCCGAGCACGAGCGCGACGACGGCCGTGAGCGCGAACGAGCCGGCCATCACGGCATTGAAGTCGTCGCTGCCCTCGACCAGGGTGTCCAGTCGCGAGAAGCTCGCGATGGCCGCACCGGCGATGGCCGCGCTCAGCACGATGTAGGCGACGGTCTGCACCCCGAGCGCGAAACCGAGCAGGACGCGGGGGTTGTGGCGCAGGGCAGTGAACGACCGGCCGAGGATCATGCCGAACCCGAACGGATGCAGCGGGACGATCCCCGGACGCGACGCGGGGGTCCAGGCGGGGTACGCGGTCACGATGACGCCTCCTCGGTGGTCGGCCGTGTCCTCATCGTGTCACAGACCTCCGACACCCCGTCATGGGGACACCCCTGCGCGCTCGGCCCCTTCCCGGGCATGTCGACTACGCTCTTATGGATCGCTCCCTCACCCGGGGGGCCCTGGCCCGTTCCCGAGCGGGTTTCGAGACGGAAGACGTACACCCGATGACTTCACGGATCCTGGTTGTCGATGACGACACCGCGCTGGCCGAGATGATCGGCATCGTGCTGCGCACCGAGGGATTCGACACGGTCTTCTGCGCCGACGGCGCGCAGGCGGTCGAGGCCTGGCGCTCCGAGCGGCCGGACCTGATCCTGCTCGACCTCATGCTGCCGGGCGTCGACGGCATCGAGATCTGCACGCGCGTGCGCGCCGAGTCCGGCGTCCCGATCATCATGCTGACGGCCCGCACCGACACCGCCGACGTGGTGAAGGGGTTGGAGTCGGGTGCCGACGACTACATCATGAAGCCCTTCAACCCGAAGGAGCTCGTCGCCCGGATCCGCACGCGCCTACGCCCCGTGCAGGCGCCGGTCGACGAGACGCTGCGTATCGGCGATCTTGTCGTCGACGTGGCCGCGCACGAGGTGCGCCGTGGCGACACCCCGATCGCTCTCACGCCCCTCGAGTTCGAGCTCCTCGTCGCGCTCGCCGAGAAGCCGCAGCAGGTCTTCTCTCGCGAGATGCTGCTCGAGCAGGTCTGGGGCTACCACTACAAGGCCGACACGCGTCTCGTGAACGTGCACGTGCAACGACTTCGGGCCAAGATCGAGGCCGACCCCGACAACCCTCGCATCGTCACCACCGTGCGCGGTGTGGGCTATCGCGCCGGCGCGGTGGCTTGAGGTCGTCATGACCGGCGCGGTGCGCACTCTGGCGACGCCGCGGGGGTGGCGCACGCGCGATTGGCGCGCGAACCGGGACCGGCTCATCACCCTGTGGCGTCGCTCGCTGCGCTTCCGCACCATCGTCATCACCGTCGCCCTGACCGCGACGACCATCCTCGTGACCTGCCTCGCGATGGCCTTGGTCATCCAGAACGAGCTCTTCACCGCCCGCAAAGACCAGGTGCTCCTCGAGGCGCAGCGCGCGACCGCCTCGGCGCAGGCCACCCTCGACGCGGCCGTCGACTCCACCGACCCGGCCGCCGCGCAGACCCTCATGAACGGCATCGCGACGCGACTGTCGCAGCAGTCGTCGAGCGACCTCATCGCGCTGTACCGCATCGGCCCTCCGTCGCCCCTCGCGCCGCAGCCCTTCATCTCTCCGACCTTCGAGTCCGACCTCGTCACGCCCGAGCTGCGCACGCAGGTCCAGTCGAGCCCCGACCTGCAGTGGTGGCAGTCGGTGGCGCTGCCGGCGGAGAACGATCGCGAGGTTCCCGGCATCCTGGTCGGTCATCAGCTGCGCTTCCCCGCGCAGGACGGGGTCGACTACTACGAGCTCTACATGGGATACGACCTCGCGAGCGCCGCGCAGACGCTGTCGTTCGTCCAGGTGCTGCTGTGGGTGGTCGGCCTGATCCTCGTCGTGCTGATCGGGGCGATCGCCTGGGTCGTGCTGCGTTCGGTGACGACGCCGATCGCGGATGCCGCTGAGACCAGCGCGAAGCTCGCCGCGGGCGATCTGGGAGTGCGGCTCCCCGTGCGCGGCGAGGACGAGCTCGCCACTCTGAACCGCTCCTTCAACGCGATGGCCGACAGCATCGAGTCCCAGATCAAGGAGCTCGCCGACCTGTCGCTCGTGCAGCAGAGGTTCGTCTCGGACGTCTCGCACGAACTGCGCACGCCGCTGACCACGATCAAGCTCGCGGCCGACATGATCAACGATCAGCGCGACGAGTTCGACCCCGTCACGGGACGCGCCGCCGAACTCCTCCACGCACAGGTGCAGCGCTTCGAGGTGCTGCTGACCGACCTGCTCGAGATCAGCCGCTACGACGCGGGATCCGTGCAGCTCGAACTCGAGCCCACGAGCCTCGCCTCGCTCGCCGAAGACGTGATCGCGTCGATGGAGCAACTCGCCGAGAAGCACGGTACCGACGTGCGCCTGGTCGCCCCGGGCGGATACACGCCCGTCGACATGGACGCCCGCCGCATCCGGCGGATCGTGCGCAACCTCCTCGGCAACGCGATCGAGCACGGCGAGGGCAGGCCCATCGTGGTGTCCGTCGACAGCGGTCGGGATGCCGTGGCCCTCGGGGTGCGCGACTTCGGTCTGGGCATGCGCGCCGAAGACGTCGACCGCGTGTTCGACCGGTTCTGGCGTGCCGATCCGTCGCGTGTGCGCACGATCGGCGGTACCGGTCTCGGCCTCTCGATCGCCCTCGGGGACGCGCGCCTGCACGGGGGCACCCTGGCCGTGTGGTCGGAGTCGGGCCGTGGCTCCAACTTCGTCCTCACCCTGCCCCGCGACGGTCGCCCGCTGGGAATCTCGCCCCTGCCCCTCGTCCCCGAGGACGAGCAGGGCGGCACTCTGGGCGCGCTCGGCATCACCCAGCCGATCTCGCTCGGGCGCACGACCGGGAGGGCCACATGAAGCGCGCACTGTCGGTGGTGAGCCTGGCGCTGGTGCTCCTGCTCACCGCGTGCACGGGCCTTCCCACCTCGGGATACGTGAACCCCGGTCGGGGCCCGCAGAGCGACGACGCGCAGACGTTCGCGTTCGTCCCCGACGGCCCGCAGGACGACGCCTCGCCCGCCGAGATCGTCGAGGGCTTCCTTCGAGCAGGTTCAGGCCCCGCCGACGATTGGGCGACGGCGAAGCTGTTCCTCGCCCCCGGGACCCAGTGGGATCCTCGCGCGCGCGTCACGATCGACCGACTGGCCGATCGCCGCGCCACCGCGTCCTCCGACGGGGCGACCGTGACCGTGTCGCTGTCCACGGTCGCGAGCGTCGACGGGAACGGCGCCTACTCGCCGAGCGTGGCGGGCACCACCGACTCGCTCGGCTACTCGCTGGTGCGCGTCGACGACCAGTGGCGTATCAGTGCCGCTCCGGACGGCGTGGTGCTGTACGAGGAGGTCTTCCCGACCGTCTACCAGTCGGCATCCATCGCGTACTTCGATCCCACCTGGACGTTCATCGTGCCGGACGTGCGCTGGTTCCCGCGCCCGCTCGTGGCGAGTCGCGTGGCGACCGCGCTCGTCGACGGGCAGCCGAGCGCGTGGCTCGAGGGGGCGGTGAAGAACGCGTTCCCCGAGGACCTCTCCCTCGTCGGGCGCTCGGTGACGCTCTCGTCGGGTGGTGTCGCCCAGGTGCAGCTTCCCCGGGCCGCGCTGAGTCTGGACACCACGACGCTGAACCGCATGCAGACGCAGCTGACCCGGAGCCTCTCGACGGCGGGCATCAGCGAGGTTCAGATGACGGTCGAGGGGACCCCGATCGCGGCCGAGGAGGTGCCGGTCCGCGTCACGCGCGTCGATCCGCCACCCGCCGTCATGACCACGGACGGGACCTTCGGCATCCTCTCCGGAGATCAGGTGACGACGATCCCCGGACTCTCGGATGCCGTCGAGTCGCTGTCTCCCCAGTCGATCGAGCTCGAGGCCGATCGCTCCCTCGCCGCGGTCCGCACGACCCAGGGAACCGTGGCCAGCGCGCTCGCCGACGGCCGGACCTTCCTCCTCGACGACCGGCCCGGGCTGGTCGCACCCTCGATCGACTCCACCGGGCTCATCTGGAGCGTGCCGTCGTCGTCGCCCTCGCAGTTGCGCGCCTTCACGCCCGAGGGCGTGCCGTCCGAGATCGGGAACGCGTGGCCGGATGCGTCCGAGATCACCGCCTTCCAGATCTCGCGCGACGGAACGCGCGTCGCGGCGATCGTCACGGTGGCGGGCGTCCGCGAGGTCTGGCTCGCCGGCATCCAGCGCACGTCGAGCGAGATCAACCTGGGGCCGCCCCACGTGCTGTCGTTCACCGAGTCGGGAGCCTTCGACCTGGCGTGGTTGGACGACGCGACCCTCGGCATCCTCGCCCTCGACGACGGCGTGAGTCACCTGCGCGAACTCGGTGTGGGAGGCCGAGGCACCACGGGCGGCGCCCCCGACGGCGCGCGGAGCGTCGCGGGCGGCAGCACGAGCGTGCGCGTGCTCGATGACACCGGTCGGCTGTTCAGCCGACGCGGCAGCTCCTGGACGCTCGTGGCCGACGACATCCGCGTCCTGGCGGCGCAGCAGGGCACGGCATCCTGACCGCACTCGTCCTCCCCATGACGGTGTCCGCGCGACCCCTCCACGGATGGACGGATGCCGAGCCCGCCGCCGCGGGCCGGTCGACGAGCATGAGGGCATGGTCTCCCGCTCCGCCCTGTCGGCCGCCGTCGTCCCCGCCCTGCACGAGGCGCTGACGTTCTGGTTGCCGATCGCGTGCGCCGGGTGCGGCGCGCTCGATGTCGGGCTGTGTTCCGGATGCCGCGCGGCACTGGCCGCGGCCCCGCACCGCCGCCGCACCGCGGACGGGCTGGTCGTGACCAGCGCGATGGAGTTCTCCGGCGTGCCCGCGCGCGTCCTCCGTGCCCTCAAGGAGGAGGGGCGGACGTCGCTGGCGCGTGCTCTCGCGCCTCCGCTGGCGCTCGTGCTCGCCGATGCGGTCGCCCCCGACACCGTCGTCGCGACGGTTCCCTCGTCACGGGCCGCGTATCGGCGTCGCGGCTATCGACCCGTCGACCTGCTCGTGCGCCGCGGGGGACACGCTCCCGTTCCGCTGCTTCGGGTGGCGCGTGCTCCGCGCGATCAGCGGGGGCTCGATCGAGAGGCGAGGCGCGCCAATGTCGGGGGAGTGTTCGTCTCGCGCCCGGTCCGCGGGCGCCGCGTGGTGCTCGTCGACGACGTCGTCACCACCGGCGCCACGCTGGACGACGCGTCGAGAGCACTCCGAGTCGCTGGAGCCGCGGAGGTCGTCGCGGCGACGCTCGCGCACACGCCCCTCCGCGTCGATCGGTCGAGACAGCATGCGAAGGATAAGAGCGGATGACGAAAGGGTGATTCACGCGTGACAGGCGGCGGTCGCGCTACTAGCGTGGGGATGACTGAAGGCGACGGACGTTCCGCCCTTAGACCGGGCGGAACCCGGAACAAGGAGGTCACGGATGGACACCAACATCGTCGGCGTGGGAGTCGGTATCACCGATCGTTTCCGCTCGGTGGTCGAAGAAAAGGTGAGCCGTATCGAGCACCTGGCCCCGCGAGCGCAGGCGCTCGAGGTCAAGGTCACTCACCGCTCTTATCGCAACGGGCGGATGGAGGACGACACCGTCGAACTGACACTCGACGGCAAGGGCCCCGTCGTCCGTGCCGAAGCGACTGACGCAGACAAGTTCGCCGCCCTCGACCTCGCGGTCGACAAGATCTCGGAGCAGATCCGCCGAGCCAAGGACAAGCGCATCGACGCGCGCAACCACCCCCGCGGAGCCAAGTTCGAGAAGGGCACGGGCGAGCTCTCCGGAATCGACGTGCAGCCGGCCTCGGTCGACGTCCTGCGGGCGGTCGCCACGGGCGAGGTTCCCGTGCAGAACGACTCCGCCGACGAAGCGGACTACTCGCCCGTCGTGATCCGCGAGAAGGAGTTCGGCGCCGAGTGGATGACGGCCGAAGAGGCCGTCGACCGCATGGAACTGGTCGGCCACGACTTCTTCCTCTTCATCGACGCGCGCACCGACCACCCGAGCGTGGTGTACCGCCGCAAGGGCTGGGACTACGGCGTGATCGCCCTGTCGACACAGGCTCCGCCGCAGGCCGTCGCGTCCTGAAGCCCGCCCACGTACGTACAGAAGCCCCCGGCCATCGGCCGGGGGCTTCTTGAATGTATGCGACGGCGGGTCAGCCGTCGAAGATGTCGCCGAGGAGCGAGCCGATGACGAGGCCGCCGAGCATCCCGCCGACCATGTTGCCGCCGCTCATGCCCCGCTGTCCGCGACCGCCGCCGCCCCAGCCGCCGCCGTCACCCCAGTCCGAGGGTCGGGACTGCTCGATATCGCGTTGCGCGATCTGCAGGGCCTCGGCTGCCAACGCTCCCGTGCGTCGGGCGGTGGCGAGCACCGTCTCGCGGTCGTCCTCGGCGACGGGGCCGAGCGGGAGTCCCGAGCGCAGGCGCTCGGCTTCGACGAAGCGCGTACGGGCGTCGGCACCGATCCACCCGCGGTGTCCGGTGATGAGTCCGCGTGCGACGGCGAGCTGGCGGTCGGCGTCGTCGATCGCGTGGTCGACCTGTTCTTGAGAGGGCACGGGACGCGCCGCACGCTCACGCGCCGCGTCGAGTTCGGCGTTGGCCTGGCGAAGTGCCGAGAGCGAGCTGAACGGGTCGGTCCGCGACCCGGCCGGAGGAAGGGAAGCGAGGGCCTTTTCGAGGTTCGCCATCGCCCGGGTCACGATGGGCGTCATCGGCCCGCGGCGGGCCTCGGCCAGGTCGCTGCGGGAGTCGTCGATGACGGCCGCGAGCGTCGATTCGGCGCGGAGGGCTTCGATCTCGAAAGTGTCGACGGCGTCGAGCAACGACTCGGCTCGGCGCACCGCTTCGGTGGCCGCCTCGAGGGCGACGGACGCCTGTTCGCGCTGACCCGCTTCGCGTCGGCGCTCGGAGACGCCGGCGGTGTGCACGGCGAAGTCCAGCAGTTGGTCGATCTCGTCGGGGTTCCCGCCGATCTGCTGCAGGGCCGCATCGTTGTACCGGTGCGAGAGACGCTCGACGACGTCGCGGGCGTGCGGCACGCGTTCCGCGAGACGCTCGCGGTCGGCGCGTACCCGGGCGAGGATCTCGGGGGCGCGGCGCACCGCGTCGATCTTGGGCTGCAGAACGAGCGTGCGCTCCTCGAGGAGGTCCTCCGCCCACTTCGACAGCTGGATGATGCGCGCGTTGCGCGTGCGCAGCTCCTCGGCGGTGTCGGGGATCTCGTCGTGGTTGAGCTGGTGCAGCTGGAACGCTTCCGCAAGGTGCGTCTTCACCGAGTCCAGCGCGGCGGCGAGGTCCTCCGTGGCCTTGTCGCCGAGCTCGGCGCGGGCGAAGTCGAGTTCGTCCGACGTCAGCCGCACGCGTTCGTCCGCCGCGACGATCGCAAGCTCCGCCCGTCGCGCCAGATCGGCGTCCGCGGCATCCTGTTCTTCGCGCTTCCTTCTGCCCCAGAAACCGGCCATGGCATGATCCTAGGCCGCGTCATCGAGGAGGGAGCCGTGTGTTCGCTACGGGCGCGAGCGCATCGGGCCGGCTCGCAGGTCACGAACGGGTAACACGGATAGCATGGGCGATGTATGCCTGTTCGCAGGCCGGCGTCCGCACGGGCGTCGCACCCGACAGATGGAGATGCTTCGTGGCCAATCCGCTCGAGAAACTGCTGCGCGCCGGTGAGGGACGCATCCTGCGCCGCTTGCAGGGCGTCGTGAAGGCGACCGGTGCGCTCGAAGAGGATTACGAACACCTCACCGACGACGAGCTGCGCAACGAGACCGTCGAACTGCGCGCTCGGTACGAAGCCGGCGAGACCCTCGACCAGTTGATGCCCGAGGCTTTCGCCGCGGTGCGCGAGGCCGCCAAGCGCACGCTCGGTCAGCGTCCCTACGACGTGCAGATCATGGGTGGTGCCGCCCTCCACCTCGGCAACATCGCCGAGATGAAGACCGGTGAGGGCAAGACGCTCACTGCGGCGCTCCCCGCGTACCTGAACGCCATTGCCGGCCAGGGCGTGCACGTCATCACCGTCAATGACTTCCTCGCGAGCTACCAGTCCGAGCTGATGGGCCGCGTGTACCGCGCGCTCGGCATGACGACCGGCACCGTCATCTCGGGGCAGACCCCCGAGGTCCGTCGCCAGCAGTACGAGGCCGACATCAGCTACGGCACGAACAACGAGTTCGGCTTCGACTACCTGCGCGACAACATGGCGTGGCGTAAGGAAGACCTCGTTCAGCGCGGCCACTTCTTCGCGATCGTCGACGAGGTCGACTCGATCCTCATCGACGAGGCGCGCACCCCGCTGATCATCTCGGGTCCCGCGTCCGGCGAGGCCAACCGCTGGTTCGCCGAGTTCGCCAAGCTCGCCCGCACCCTCGAGCCCGGCGTCGACTACGAGGTCGACGAGAAGAAGCGCACGATCGGTGTGCTCGAGCCCGGCATCGAGAAGGTCGAAGACTACCTCGGCATCGACAACCTCTACGAGTCGGCCAACACCCCGCTCATCTCGTTCCTGAACAACTCGATCAAGGCGATCGCGCTGTTCAAGCGCGACACCGACTACGTCGTCATGAACGACGAGGTCATGATCGTCGACGAGCACACCGGTCGCATCCTCGTCGGGCGCCGCTACAACGAGGGCATCCACCAGGCCATCGAGGCCAAAGAGAACGTGCCGGTCAAGGCCGAGAACCAGACGCTGGCCACGGTCACCCTGCAGAACTACTTCCGCCTCTACGACAAGCTCGCCGGCATGACGGGTACCGCCGAGACCGAGGCGGCCGAGTTCATGTCGACCTACAAGCTCGGCGTGGTCCCGATCCCCACGAACAAGCCGATGATCCGCAAGGACCAGCCCGACCTCGTCTACAAGAACGAGACGGCCAAGTTCGCGCAGGTGGTCGAAGACATCGCCGAGCGTCACGAGAAGGGCCAGCCGGTGCTGGTCGGAACGACCAGCGTCGAGAAGAGCGAGTACCTCTCGCGCCTCCTCGCGAAGAAGGGCATCAAGCACGAGGTGCTCAACGCCAAGAACCACGCACGCGAGGCCGAGATCGTCGCGCGCGCGGGACGCCTCGGTGCCGTCACCGTGGCCACGAACATGGCCGGTCGTGGAACCGACATCATGCTCGGCGGCAACGCCGAGTTCCTCGCCGTGCAAGAGATGAAGGCGAAGAACCTCGATCCGGTCGAGACGCCCGAGGCCTACGAGGCCGAGTGGGATGCCGTGTACCAGGGCGTGCGCGACACCGTCGCGGAAGAGGCGGCGAAGGTCGTCGAGGCCGGCGGCCTGTATGTGCTGGGCACCGAGCGTCACGAGTCGCGCCGCATCGACAACCAGCTGCGCGGTCGCTCCGGCCGTCAGGGCGACCCCGGCGAGAGCCGTTTCTACCTGTCGTTGACCGACGACCTCATGCGTCTGTTCCAGTCGGGCGCGGCCGAGGCGATCCTCGCCCGCACGAACTTCCCCGACGACGTCGCGATCGAGTCGGGTCTCGTCTCGCGCGCGATCAAGAGCGCGCAGTCTCAGGTCGAGGCGCGCAACGCCGAGATGCGCAAGAACGTCCTCAAGTACGACGACGTCTTGAACCGCCAGCGCGAGGCGATCTACGCCGACCGCCGCCACATGCTGCAGGGCGATGACATCGCCGACCGCGTGCAGCACTTCATCGAAGACGCCATCACCGCGGTCATCGACGACCACACGGGTTCGGGGCACACCGAGTCGTGGGACTTCGACGCGCTGTGGACCGAGCTGAAGACCCTCTACCCGGTGAGCGTGACGATCGACGAGGTCGTCGCCGAGGCCGGCGGCAACAAGGGCCGCATCACCGCCGAGGGCCTCAAGCGCGAGATCATCTCGGACGCCCGCATCGCCTACCAGAACCGCGAGGAGTCGCTGGGTGCTCCCGCCCTGCGCGAGCTCGAGCGCCGCGTGGTGCTGCAGGTCCTCGACCGCCGCTGGCGCGAGCACCTGTACGAGATGGACTACCTCAAGGACGGCATCGGCCTGCGCGCCATGGCTCAGCGCGACCCGCTGATCGAGTACCAGCGCGAGGGCTACCAGATGTTCCAGTCGATGATGGGGCAGATCAAGGAGGAGTCGGTCGGCTTCCTCTACAACCTCGAGGTCGAGGTCCGCAAGGTCGAGGGCGAAGAGAGCGCTCAGGTCGAGGCGAAGGGTCTCGCCCCCGCTCCCGTCGAGGGCCAGCGCCTGGAGTACTCCGCGGCCAACGACGCCGGCGAGGTCGAGGTCCGCAACGACCGCGGCCAGGTGCAGCAGGCGGCGACGAACCGCCTGCGTCAGGCCGCCGCGCAGGCTCCCGCCGCCGAGGCCGCGGCGCCGAGCGGACCACGCGGCGCCTTCGGCCAGCGCACCGAGGCTCCCGAGCAGCCCGTGGCGAACAACCGTGCCGATCGCCGCGCCGCCGGCAAGAAGAAGTAACGAACACACGGATGCCGCGCCCCTGACGCTCGCCGGGGGCGCGGCATCCGTGTGTCCAAGGACAGTCCACCCGGTGTCGATTGGCTCGGAGGGGGCGGGGATATCCTGAACCGATGAGCCCGTTGCGCCCCCTCGATCAGTCGTCGAAGTTGAAGGATGTCCTCTACGAGATCCGTGGAGAGGCCCTCGTCGAGGCAGACCGGCTCGAGGCCGAGGGGCACGCGATCCTCAAGCTCAACACGGGCAACCCCGCGATCTTCGGGTTCGAGGCGCCGCACCAGATCGTCCGCGACATGATCGCGGCCGTGCCGAACGCCCACGGCTACAGCGACAGCCGGGGAGTGCTCTCCGCGCGGCGCGCGGTGGTCTCGCGGTACGAGCAGGAGCCCGGTTTCCCGCACCTCGACCCGGACGACGTGTACCTCGGCAACGGCGTGTCCGAGCTGATCACGATGACCATGCAGGCGCTCCTCGACGAGGGGGACGAGGTGCTGATCCCGGCCCCCGACTACCCGCTGTGGACCGCGATGACGAGCCTCGGCGGCGGAACGCCCGTGCACTACCTGTGCGACGAGTCGCGCGAGTGGCAGCCCGACCTGGAGGACATCCGGTCCAAGGTCACTCCGCGCACCAAGGCGATCGTCGTGATCAACCCGAACAACCCGACGGGTGCGGTCTATTCGCGCGAGGTGCTCGAGGGCATCGCCGACATCGCGCGCGAGCACTCGCTGCTCGTGCTCGCCGACGAGATCTACGACCGCATCCTGTTCGACGACGCCGTGCACATCCCGATGGCGACTGTCGCACCCGACCTGCTGGTGCTGACCTTCAACGGGCTGTCCAAGACCTACCGTGTGGCGGGTTACCGCTCCGGGTGGCTCGCGATCACGGGCCCCAAGACGCACGCGGCCGGCTTCTTGCAGGGCATCAACCTCTTGGCATCCACGCGTCTGTGTCCCAACGTGCCGGCGCAGTTCGCGGTGCAGGCGGCGCTGTCGGGGGTGCAGTCGATCGACGCGCTGATCGCCCCCACCGGTCGTCTGCACGAGCAGAGGGATGCCGCGTGGCAGGGCCTCGAGGCGATCCCGGGTGTCTCGTGCGTCATGCCTCGGGGCGCCCTGTACGCCTTCCCGCGATTCGATCCCGAGGTCTACGAGATCCCCGATGACGCGAAGTTCGTCCGTGACTTCCTCGTCGCCGAGCATGTCCTGCTCGTGCAGGGTTCGGGCTTCAACTGGCCCGCGACCGACCACGTGCGCATCGTGACGCTGCCCGAGGCTCGCGTGATCAGTGACGCGATCGAACGCCTGGGCAACTTCCTCGCTTCGTGGCGGCCCTGAACCCGCGGCCCTGAACCCGCGGCCCTGAACCCGCGGCCCTGAGCCCTCGGCCGCCAACCCTCAGAGCAGCGCGAGGGCGGTGACGCGCCAGCGTCCGTCGATGCCCTCGAGACGCAGGGCGACGGCGCGCGTCCGTGCTCGGGCTGCGGCCGTCACGGTCGCTTCGAAGACCCCGTCCGTCGGGGCGAAGAGATGCACGTTCCGGATCTCGTGGACGTCGCGCGGCACGGGAACACCGCGGGCGCTGCGTGCACGTTTCGCGAGACTGGCGCGCACGACGAGCGAGCGGTAGACCTCCTCCGACGTCCAGCGCGCCAACTGTTCGACCTCGCGAACACCTGCCAAGACCTCGAAGACGCCGCGGACGATGTTCCGCGTGAAGACGTCTGCGCGCGGCAGTCGCGCGGCGGGGGTCTTCTGCGGGGCGAAATCATCGACCTGCGAGGCCGGCGCGAGGCGAGCGGAGTCGACGATCGTGAGCGGAACGGTCATACGTTCCTCCTTGTGTGGCGGCGGTGGAAGCGGTCTTCGTCGCTCGACAGTAGGACACCGCCACCCCCGTCGACGGGGTGAGGAACTCAGGTTGTGGATAAGAAACGCAGGGTGAATGCATGGGGAAGAGCGGTCAGTCCGGATGCCGGATGTCGCCCTCTCCCCACAGCTCGGGAAAGCTCGCCTCCTGGGACTGATTCCACAGGGCAGCCCGCCGGGCGATCTCGATACGGTCGTCGACGTACGACGTGACGCTCTCCTCGTCGATGACCCAGTGCGGGGGAGTGCCGACCTCCATGCCGCGGATCTCGCCGCGACCGACGAGCCCGAGCACCTCGTCGCGCGTCATCCCGAGGCGCGAGGCGACGGCATCCGGGTCCACGTATCGGCTCGGAGGTGAACTCATGTCGGTCACGCCCTCATTATGTCCGCCGTATGGCCGGGAGAACGGCCTCACCCACGGGATGCATGGCGCATTCAGAAGAATGTGTCCTGTGGGGAGAGGGTAGGCGTTCCGCGCACCGCCGGGAAGGGGCGCGGCCTCTAGTGTGGAGTGGTGTCGACACTCAGTGAACTCGTCTACGCCCAGGGCCGCGCCAGCGAGGCCGATGTCGAGTGGCTGCACCGCCTGGCCGGCGATGGACAGCTCCTCGCCGACCTCGCCTTCGCCGACATCGTGATCTGGGTGCCGACGCCCGACGACTCGTTCGTCGCGGTCGCGCACACGCGGCCCGGGGGAGCGGCCACCCTGTTCTACCGCGACATCGTGGGTGACCGGGTTCGCCCGCAGTGGCGCACCCAGGTCCGCGATGCGTTCCAGAGCGGACGCATCGTCGACTCGGCATCCCCCGACTGGTTCGAAGAGACGCCCACCCGCGTCCGCGCGGTACCGATCGTGCGTGAGCTCTCGCGCGAGGGTGACGCGGTGACGACGGTCGGCGTGCTCACGCGGCACACCAATCTCGGCGAGACGCGCACCCCCTCGCGCCAGCAGATCACGTTCAACGACTGCGCCGACGATCTCTTCGGCATGATCGCCTCGGCCGAGTTCCCCGATCTCGCCGCCCCCACCGCACCGCGGCGCGGCGCTCCGCGCGCCTCGGACGGTCTCATCCGCCTCGACGTCGACGGCATCACCACGTTCGCCAGCCCCAACGCGCTCTCGGCCTTCAACCGCATGGGGTTCGACGACGAGCTCGAGGGGGAGTCGCTCGCCGAGGTGACCGCGCGGATCCTTCCCGCCAAGCGGCTCGACGTCGATGAGTCGCTCCCCGTGGTCGTGAGCGGCCGCGCGCCGTGGCGCGCGGACATGGAAGCGCGCGGGGTGCAGGTGTCGCTGCGAACGATCCCGCTGCGCGATCGCGGGACGCGCATCGGCGCCATCGTGCTCAGCCGCGACGTGACCGAGATCCGCCACCAGGAACAGGAACTCATCACCAAAGACGCGACGATCCGCGAGATCCACCACCGCGTCAAGAACAACCTTCAGACGGTCGCCTCACTCCTTCGCATCCAGGCCCGTCGCACACACTCCGACGAGGCGCGCGACGCGCTCACCCAGGCCATGCGGCGTGTCTCGGCCATCGCCGTCGTACACGACACGCTCTCGGAAGGCCTCGCGCAGAACGTCGACTTCGACGACGTGTTCGCCCGCGTGCTCAAGCTCGTCGCCGAGGTCGCGGCGGCACCCAACACCCGCGCGCGCACCCGCACGACGGGGCAGTTCGGCACCCTGCCGAGCCAGTTCGCGACGCCGCTCGCGCTCGCCCTGACCGAGCTCGTCACGAACGCCGTCGAGCACGGTCTCGCGGGCCAAGAGGGCGACGTCGAGATCGCCGCCGAGCGCACCGACGAGGTGCTCGCGGTGAGCGTGCGCGACACCGGGGTGGGCCTGCCCGAGGGACAGGTCGGCCGCGGTCTCGGCACGCAGATCGTGCGCACGCTCATCCAGGGCGAGCTCGGCGGAACGATCGACTGGCACACGCTCATGGGCAGCGGCACCGAGGTCACGATCGAGATCCCGCTGCGCTACATCGGCGGTACGTCCGTCTGACGCGCGCTTCGGCGGGCGCCGCCGAGAACGGCGGGGACGGCGGATTCCTGTTCGTGGAGAACACCCATCCGTCGCGCGCGGGCCTGTCGGCTCGCCCGGTCGTGCCGTCCGGCGGAGTCCGTGCGCGACGCGCCGGGGGTCGTCACGCCCATGCGGCGTGTCGCCGACCGACTCCGCGTGACGGTACGCGCCGTACTTCCCGGGCCGTCCAGTGTCGGGCCGCCGGGTTGTGCCGTCCGGCGGAGTCCGTGCGCGACGCGCCGGGGGTCGTCACGTCCACGCGGCGTGTCGCCGACCGACTCCGCGTGACGGTACGCGCCGTACTTCCCGGGCCGTCCCGCAAGTCCGCCGGGATGACACATCGTCCCGGGGTGGCCCGTTCTCCGTCGGTCCGACCTGCTCTCGCGGGGCCGCGCGGACACACGACGAAGCCCGCCCCCGGAGGGACGGGCTTCGTCGAACGGCGGATGCCGCGAGGTCAGGACGCGCGGCGAGCGCGAGCGGCGCGGCGCTTGAGAGCGCGACGCTCGTCTTCGCTCAGACCGCCCCACACGCCCGAGTCCTGACCGGACTCGAGGGCGTACTGCAGGCAGACCTCGGTGACGGTGCAGCGAGCGCAGACCGACTTGGCCTTCTCGATCTGGTCGACCGCGGGGCCGGTGTTGCCCACGGGGAAGAACAGCTCGGGGTCGACGGTCAGGCAGGCTGCTTTGTCGCGCCAATCCATAGGGGGTGCTCCTTGTAACAGAAAAAATGGTCGATTCGGCACCGGCATTCGGGTCCGGTACCCTGGTGGGAACGCGAGCGATTGCTCGCCCCACTTCGCTGTGGGAGCACACGGCTTGTTCCATGCTCCCATAGCGATTCCGCACGATCAAGAGGTAACCGGTAGGTTTCCGGATCGTAACGGCGTGATGATCTCCGCCGGGAGGGCTTTTCCGATGCCTGTTCGCCTCTGGGCCGCGCTCGTTCTGGGCCTCGAAGCCCTCGGCATCCTGGCCCTCGCCGGCTGGCAGGTGGTCGCCCTCATCGGCGGCGATACCGACTCCGTCGTCAGCTCGATCGCCCTGATCGTGCTCACCGTCATCGGTGCGGTCATCGTCGCGGCGTTCGGCGTGGCCACCGCGCGCGGCGTATCGGCCGGACGCTCCGGCGGCATCGTGACCCAGCTGCTGATCCTCTCGGTCGCCCTCGGTGCGATCACGGGGGAGTGGGCCGCGCCCGCGGTCGCGCTGCTCATCGCGGTTCCCGCGGTGATCGGTCTCGTGCTGCTCGTGCTCGCCGTTCGGGCCGCCGCGCCGCGTCGCCGTGACGCTGCCGACGGCGACGGCGCTTGACGTTCGCCCATCCGCGGCGACGACGTCGCAGGGCATCGGTCGGGGCGTGAGCGCCGACGGTGTGGGTCGCGTTTCCTCGCCATAAACGCAATCCGCGCTCATAAACACGCGCTGCTCGCGTTTATGCGAGTGGAGAGCGTTTATGGGTCGTGTCGACCGCGCGCCGTCGCGGATCCGACCGTGCTCGGTGTGGCCGGGGGCCGGGGCCGTGAGCCGGTCCCGCCGAGCGGGCAGGGTCAGCGGTGAGCCCGCCCGCCCTCGCCATAAACGCTATCCGCGCTGAGAAACACGTGCTGCTCGCGTTTATGTGAGCGGAGAGCGTTTATGGGGCGTGTGGGCCGAGGTGCACGGCGCCGCGCAACGCAGCGACGCCGGGAACGAAGCGGCCCCGCCACCGCGCGGGCGGCGCGCCGCGCGGGGAACGAAGCGGCCCCGCCACCGCGAGCGCGGGGCGGGGCCGTGGCGTCCGTGTCAGGCGGCGAGGCCGAGCGCCTTGCGCAGGCGCGCGACGTGGCCCGTGGCCTTGACGTTGTACTGCGCCTCGACGATCGTGCCGTCCTCGTCGATGACGAAGGTCGAGCGCAGAACGCCCGTGACCGTCTTGCCGTAGTTCTGCTTCTCGCCCCACGCGCCGTACGCCTCGTGCACGGCGTGGTCGGGGTCGCTGAGCAGCGGGAAGGTCAGGCCGTCGCTGTCGCGGAACGCGCGCAGCTTCTCGGTGGTGTCGCGGGAGACGCCGAGCACCGTGTAACCGGCGCCCTGCAGCGACGCGAGGCTGTCGCGGAAGTCGCATGCCTGCGTCGTGCAGCCGGGGGTCTGCGCCGCCGGGTAGAAGTACACGATCACGCGGCGCCCGCGGAAGTCGCTCAGCGAGACGGGGTGCTCGTCCTGGTCGAGCAGGGTGAAGTCGGGGGCGGTGTCGCCCTTTGAGAGGTTCGTCACCCCTCCAGCCTAGAACGCTCGATGGCCTGGAAAGTGGTCAGCAATCGGTGAAGCGAGTCGAGTCGGGCCTCGGCCCCCGGGCCCAGGCGACCGGATGCCACGGCTTCGGCGATCGCGCAGTCCGGGGCGTCGGGCAGGTGCGTGCAGCCACGAGGGCAGTCCTCCGCGGCCTCGGCGAGGTCGGTGAAGGCCCCGAGCACGTGGGCGGGATCGACGTGGCCGAGGCCGAAGGAGCGCACGCCCGGGGTGTCGATGACCCAGCCGGAACCCGCGGGACCGCGGTAGCGCAGCGACACGGCGGATGACGAGGTGTGGCGCCCGCGGCCCGTGACGGTGTTGACGTGCCCGATCGCGCGCTCCGATCCGGTGAGCGCGTTCACGAGCGTCGACTTGCCGACGCCGGAGTGCCCGACGAACACCGTCGAGTGCCCCGCGATGGCCTCGCCGATCTCATCGAGCGGCATGGCTCCCTGCGCGCTGGTGAAGACGCGCAGGTCGATGCCGTCGAAGTGCGAGAGGAACTCCGTCGGATCGGCCAGGTCGGTCTTCGTGACGACGAGCAGGGGACGGATGCCGGCGTCCAGCGCCGCGACCAGGTACCGGTCGACGAGCCGCTCCCGGGGCTCGGGATCGGCCGCCGCGACGACGATGAGCATCTGGTCGGCGTTCGCCACGATCACCCGTTCGACCTGGTCGGTGTCGTCGGCGCTGCGGCGGAGCAGGGACGTGCGCTCCTCGATCCCGACGATGCGCGCGAGCGTGCCTTCGTCGCCGGAGAGGTCTCCGACGACGCGGGCGCGATCGCCGTTGACGATCGGCTGCTTGCGCAGCTCTCGCGCGCGGGTCGCGAGGACCCTGCGCTCGGTCGGCTCGTCCTCGTCGAGCAGCACGGTGTAGCGACCGCGGTCGACGCCGAGGACACGGGCGATCCGGGCGTCCGCGTGCGCGGGCCGACGCTTCGTGCGCGGCCGGTTCGCCTTGGGGTTGGGGCGGACCCGAATCGACGACTCGTCGTACTCGAGGTCGTCGTCGTCGCCGTCGTCGAGCCAGCTCACCCGGTGCTCCGGGCGTCAGCGCTCGGCATCCGTGCCCTCGTCCAGACCCAGCATGGCGTGCCACAGTCCGGCGAACTGGGGGAGCGTCTTCGCGGTCGTGCCGATGTCGTCGATCTCGACGCCGGGGACCCGCAGGCCGATCAGCGCGCCCGTCGTCGCCAGGCGGTGGTCGTGGTGCGCCTTCCACTCGCCGCCGCGCAGGGGTTGCGGCACGATGCGGATGCCGTCTTCGAGTTCGTGCGCCTCGCCGCCGAGCGAGCGCAGGTTGCCGACGAGCGCCGCGATGCGGTCGGTCTCGTGACCCCGGATGTGGCCGATGCCGTGCAGCGTCGTCGGGCCGTCGGCGAACGCCGCGAGACCGAAGAGGGTCGGGGCGAGTTCGCCGGCGGCGGAGAGATCGAGCTCGAGTCCCGCGATGCGCTCGCCCGCCGACACGGTGAGGGCACCGCCCCGGCGGCTCACTCTGGCCCCCATCTCGCTGAGGATGTCGGCCAGGAGCGCGCCGGGCTGCGTGCTGTGGAGGGGCCATCCGGTGACCGTGACGGATCCGCCGGTGACCATCGCCGCGGCGAGGAACGGAGCGGCGTTGGAGAGGTCGGGTTCGATCGCGACGTCTTTCGCGCGGATCGGGCCCGCGGGGACGATCCACTCGCCGACGGCCGGTCGTTCGACATGGATGCCGCGGTGCGCGAGGGCCTCGACGGTCATGTCGATGTGCGGGATGCTCGGCAGGCGAGAGCCCACGTGGCGCAGGTGCAGACCGACGTCGAAACGCGGAGCGGCCAGCAGCAGGCCCGAGACGAACTGGCTCGACTGGCTCGCGTCGATCTCGACCTCGCCGCCGCGCACGTGACCGTGGCCGCGGACGGTGAACGGGAGCGCCCAGTGGCCGCCGTCGTCGATGTCGACGCCGACCTCGCGCAGCGCGGAGATCATCGCGCCCATCGGACGGTGCAGCGCGCTCTCGTGCGCCGTGACGTGGACGTCGCCGCGCGCGAGCCCCGCGACCGGTGCGACGAAGCGCATCACGGTACCGGCCTGCCCGCAGTCGATCGTGACGTCGCCCGAGAACGCGGCAGGCGGGGTGACGAGGAGATCGGGTCCGAAGGGTGAGTCGGTGGCCACCTCTTCGATGCCGACCCCCAGTTCGCGCAGCGACTCGACCATGCGCGCCGAGTCGTCGGAGTGCAGCGGAGCGTGCAGCATGCCGGGGCCGTCGGCGATCGCGGCGAGCACGAGTTCGCGGTTGGTGAGCGACTTGGAGCCGGGCACCGTGACGGTGGCATCCACCGCTGCGTCGGCGACGGGCGCGTTCCACGCCCCACGAGGAGTGGCGGCGGAAGGGGAATACCCGAGACGTGTCATCGGTTTCTAGCCTACTGAAAGGGGACAACACGTGACCGCACTTCTCGAGCGCTCCGGCGTGCGCATGACCATCCCGGTGGTCGTCGACACGCCCGACGTAGACTGGCGCCCAATGGACGACACGGCAGACACCCTCCCGCCGGTGGCGGAACCCCGCGCGCAGTTCGAAGAGCAGGCGCTGCCCTTTATGGACCAGCTGTACGCGGCGGCGATGCGCATGACGCGCAACCCCGCCGACGCGGCCGACCTCGTGCAAGAGACGTTCGTCAAGGCCTACGGGTCGTGGGCGACGTTCACCCAGGGCACCAATCTCAAGGCGTGGCTGTACCGGATTCTCACGAACACGTACATCAACACGTACCGCAAGAAGCAGCGCGAGCCGTACCAGAGCGCGATCGACGACCTCGAGGACTGGCAGCTCGGCGGCGCCGAGTCGACGACCGCGACCAGCGCGCGCTCGGCCGAGGCCGAGGCCATCGATCACATGCCCGCGTCGGTCGTCAAGGACGCGCTGCAGTCGATCCCCGAAGACTTCCGCCTGGCGGTATACCTCGCCGACGTGGAGGGCTTCGCCTACCAAGAGATCGCCGACATCATGAAAACCCCGATCGGCACGGTCATGAGTCGTCTGCACCGCGGCCGACGGCTGCTGCGCGACCTGCTGTCGGACTACGCGAAAGAACGCGGCTTCCAGGCCGCGACAGGAGAGAAGAAATGAGCGACTGCGGCTGCGACCAGGCACGGCGCGACCTGGAGGAGTACCTCCGCAACGAGGTCTGCAAGACCGAGGCGAAGGACATCCGGGACCATCTCGAGAACTGCCCCGGATGCCAGGACGAGGCGCTCGTCGCCCGCACGCTGACCGAAGTGGTCGCGCGGGCCTGCAAAGAGACGGCGCCGGAGGAACTCCGCGACCAGGTGCTCGCCAGACTCCGCTCGGTTCAGGCCGCTCACTGACGCGGACGGGCGGCGGCCGCACGCGGGTCCGTAGGCTGGGGGTATGGCCACGACCGACACGCGCGCTCTCGCTCTCGACGCCACCTCCGCCGCCGACCTGGAGGCCAGCGGCCTCCAGTACGCCCTTGTACAGGCCGACCACGAGGGCTTCGAGCCTTTCCTGCGTGCGGTGTCACGAGGATTCCTCGGTGAGGATCCCTCCGCGGACGAGGTCGAGAGTGCTCGCCGGGCGCTGACGCCGCGTCGTCTGACCGGCGTGTTCGACCGTGCGGGCGTCGCCCCCGAGTCACCCGTCGCGACCGTCGATTCGTGGGCCACCGAGCTCACCGTGTCGCCCGGGCGGACGATCCCCCTCTGGTCGATCAGCGCCGTCACGGTGGCTCCGACCCACCGACGCCGGGGGATCGCCCGCGCGATGCTCACGGGCGAACTGCGCACCGCGGCCGCCGCGGGCTTTCCGCTCGCCGGACTGACGGTCACCGAGGCGACGATCTACGGGCGGTGGGGGTTCTCTCCCGCCGCCTGGGCCTCCGACGTCGTCGTCGACACGCGGCGCGCGCGGTGGACCGGTCCCGTCGCGCCGGGGCGCCTGGACTTCGTCTCGCGCGAGAGCCTCCCCGAGCGACTGAGCCGCGTCCACGAGAGGGTTCGCCTCGAACGTCCCGGGTCCGTGCCCGGCTGGGAGGGGCGTTGGCGCGGCATGGCCGGTCTCACCCCCGACGCCAAGGACGGCAACAAGGTGCGCGCCGTGTCGTACCGCGACGCGGCGGGCGAGGAACGCGGCATCCTCGTGTACACGCTCGACCCCGGACCGAACGACGACTACTCGGCGCACGTCCTGAGCGTGCGGGCGCTCTTCGCCGACGGCGACGAGGCCGCAGCCGCGCTGTGGCGCTTCGCGATCGAACACGATCTCGTCGGCGAGGTCAAGGCGTCGCTGCAGCCCGCCGTCCCGCCGGTTCAGTGGATGGTCGCCGACCGTCGGGCCGTGACGGCGACGCTCACCGACCACCACTGGCTGCGCATCCTCGACGTGCCCGGGGCCCTGAGCGCGCGCCGCTACGCGCGTGCTCTCGACGTCGTCCTGCGGGTCGAGGATCCCCTCGGCTTCGCCGATGGCGCGTGGAGCCTGCGCATCGACGCCGACGGGGTGGCGGAGGTCGACGCGGCCCCCGAGTCCCGCGACGTCGACGTCGAGCTGTCTGTCGCCGCGCTCAGCTCGCTGCTGCTCGGCGGCGTCCGAGCCCGTGAGCTCGCTGCCGCGGGCCTCGTGCGCGGTTCGGCGGCGGCACTGGCCGCGGTCGACGCCGCCTTCGTTCCGGACGTCGCCCCTCTCCTGGACATCTGGTACTGAGCGTCTCTCATAGGGTCGCCCCGTAACCTCCTGCCGATGTCCGACGCCCCACCCCCCTCCCCGCCGCGGCGCTCGCGGTTCCGGGTCGATCCGCGCGCCCTCGCGGCGGCCCTCGGGCGATACGTACGGGCCAACCCGGTCGCGGTGTGCATCGCGGTGCTGGTCACCGCGTCGGCGGCGGCGACGGGCACGCTCTGGGGTGACGACGCTCTCATCTGGGGCGCGGGTCCCCTCGCCACGTTCGCCTCCGGACGGTGGTGGACGATCGCGACCGCGCTGTTCATCCCGGACTCGCCGATCGACGCGATCACGTCGGTGGTTCTCGCCCTGACGGCGCTCGCCGCGGCCGAACGACTCCTCGGCTCCCGGCGGACCGGCATCCTGTATCTCGTCATCGGGATCGTCGGGCTTCTCGCCGGTGTGGGTATGCACGCGGCCGTCTGGTCGGTGACCGATCTGCGGCCGGTCGTGGCCGCCGAGGTGCCGGTCCTCGACCCCACGACACCGCTCGCGGGTGTCGTGATGGTGGCCAGCGCTTTCGCCCTCACCCTGTGGCGTCGTCGACTCCGCCTGGTCGGGTTCGCCCTGCTCTCGCTCTTCGCGCTCTACGCCGGTGACGCGGACTCCTGGTACCGCATCATCGCGGCGACCATCGGACTCGTCGTGGGCGCGGTGCTCGCCCGGGGGATCGAGCGACGGTCCTGGCATCGCAGCTCCGCGCGCGAGACGCGGACGCTCCTGGCACTGATGGTCGCCGTCGTGGGGAGCGGGCCACTCGTCGCGCTCATCAGCGGCGGCGGCCGCGGACCCCTGTCTCTCGTGGTCGACGCGTACACCCAGTACGACGACGCCCTCCTCGCGCGGTGCGAACAGCTCTCGGAGTCGGTCTGCAACGAGCAGGTCGCGCTGTTGATGACCCGGGGGCTGGGACCGGCGTTGCTGGCGATCGTTCCCCTCGCCCTCATGCTTGTCGCCGCGTGGGGGCTGCGCCAGGGTCGCCGCGCGGCTCTCGTCCTCGCGGTCCTCACCCTCGTGATGTCCGCCGTCTCGCCCCTCGTCGCCCTGGCGAACGGCCGGCTGCGCATCGATCCGTGGGTCGACGGCAGTGGTGCCGAGTATGTGCTGTGGGCCCTGGCATCCGTCGTCATCCCCCTGGTTCTTGCCGCCGCCCTGGTGGTGGCGAGGCGCCGTTTCCCCGTGCGCGCGACGCGGCGCGCGGCGCGCACCTTCGCCGTCATCGTCGGGCTCGCCTTCGTCGCCATCGGCTCGGGCTTCTTCGTCACCGAGGAGCTGGGGCGGCGCGCCTTCGACCGCGAGATCTCGGTGCTCGACATGCTGGGACTCACGCTGCGCCGGTTCTTCCCGCCGTCGTACACCACGCCCGGAGCCTCGGGATTCCCGCACCACGGCGTGGCCCTCTTCGCCTACCAGTGGGTCGGCGTTCTCTTCTGGGCGATCGTGATCGCGGCGATCCTGTGGCTGTACCGCCGGGTGCAGCGCCCGGATGCCGACGACGACTCGCTCTACCGGGAACTGCTGCGGCGGGGGAGCGACACCCTCGGTTTCCTCGGCACGTGGGAGGGAAACCGGCACTGGTCGTCGGCCGATCGGCAGAGTGCCATCGCGTATCGACTGGTCGGCGACGTGGCGCTCGCCGTCGGCGACCCCCTGACGCCGCCCGGTGGGCGCCCCGAGGCGCTACGGGCCTTCACCGATTTCTGCGTCGAGCACGGGTGGACACCTGCGTTCTACAGCATCCATTCCGATACCGCGGACGATCTGCGCGATCTCGGGTGGAGGCAGATCCCCGTCGGCGTCGAGACGGTCATGGATCTTCCCGGGCTGACGTTCGCGGGCAAAGCGTGGCAGAAGGTCCGGCAGCCGATGACGCGCGCGGAGCGCGAGGGCTACACCGCCGTCTGGACCCGATGGCACGAGCTGACGGTGTCGCAGGTGTCGCAGGTGACCGCCATCGACGAGGAATGGGTGGCCGATCGCGCCCTGCCCGAGATGGGCTTCACGCTCGGCTCCCTCGATGAGCTGCGCGACCGCGACGTCCGTCTGCTCCTGGCGGTCGGGCCCGACGACCGCATCGAAGCGGTGACGAGCTGGATGCCGAGCTGGACCGACGGCGAGCTCACGGGGTGGACGCTCGACTTCATGCGTCGACGCACCGACGGGCCCAACGGGATGATGGAGTTCCTCATCGCGAAGGCGGCCCTGCAGCTGCAGTCGGAGGGGGCGACGGTCCTCAGCCTGTCGGGAGCGCCTCTCGCGGACGATCCCGACGAGCCGGCGGACGGCGACCCCGGTCCGCTGCGGGCTCTGCTGCGGTGGCTCGCCGAGGTGCTCGAACCCGCGTACGGCTTCGCGTCGCTGTTCCGATTCAAGGGCAAGTTCCGCCCGCGGTACCGCCCGCTCTCGCTCGCCTACCGTGACCCGCTCCAGCTTCCGGCGATCGGGGCGGCCGTCGGCCGCGCCTACCTCCCCGACGCGTCGCGCCGTGAGATCGTCGCTTTGGCGAGAACCGCATGGGAGGGGCGCCGGTGAACCGTTTCGTGCTGTCCTTCGAACTCATCGACAGTCCCCTGCTCACGATCTGCGCGGTGATCGCGGGTCTGGGCGTGATCGCCGTGATCGCGTGGTCGCCGCGGCGGATCGTCCCGACGCTGCTCATCGGCGCCAGCGCGGGCATCCTCATGTACATCGTCGCGCACATCCTGGAAGCCAGGGGACTCTTTCAGGGGCCGCTGCCGGCGCACGCGGCCACCTGGGCCACGGGCGGGATCGTCGCCGTCGCCATCGGTGTCGTGGGCATCTGCCGCCGCCCGTGGGGGCGTCGGGTGGTGGGCGTGGTGACGGTGCTCGCCGGCCTCTTCGCGGCCGCGCTCGGCGTCAACACGTCGTACGGCGTCACGCACAACCTCGCGGCCATTCTGGGCGTGCAGGCCCTCGACCCCGCGTCGTTGCCCGCACCCACCGCGACAGCGGGCGATCCGGCGACGCTGTACCAGAACTGGCAGCCCCCCGCGGGAATGCCGTCGAAGGGCTCGGTGAGCGCCCTGACGGGGGATGCCAAGATCCCGACGGGGCAGTACGCCGCGCGCGACGCCTCGCTCTACCTGCCGCCGGCGGCGCAGGTCGCGAACCCGCCGGCTCTGCCGCTCCTGGTGTTCATGATGGGGCAGCCGGGTTCCCCCGACCCGACCAACCTCGCCAAGGCGCTCGACGCGTTCGCCGCTCAGCACAACGGTCTCGCTCCCATCGCCGTGGTCGTCGACCAGCTGGGTGCGCCCGACAGAGACCCGGCCTGCGTCGACTCCGCGAAGTACGGCGCCGTGTCGACCTACATCAACCAGCTCGTGCCACAGTGGGCGGAGGCGAAGCTCAACATCGTCAAGGACCACCGATACTGGACCATCGGCGGGTTCTCGAACGGCGGGTCGTGCGCCGCGGTGTACGGCGCGAAGCATCCCGAGGTGTGGGGTCAGATGCTCGACATCATGGGCAACGAGTTCCCGGGGTCCGAGCACGTCGACAAGACCGTCGCGGAGGTGTTCAACGGCGACGCGAACGCGTTCCAGGCGACGAAGCCGTCGGTCATCATGGCCGCCGCGCTGCCCGGCACCTACACCGGCCACCTCGCGATCTTCACGTGGGGGAGCGAGGACACCACCTACGGCCCCGGGCAGAAGGCGAACTCCGAGGCCGCCCAGGCCGCGGGATTCACCGTCGTGACCTACGTCGTGCCGGGAGCGGGACACACGGGTGAAGCACTGGATGCCAGCCTCGCGTACTCCCTCCCCGTGCTGGCCCCGGTGCTCGGTCTGGCTCCGCCCGCGTCCTGACGCGCCTGTGCCCTGACGGGTCCCGGCGTCCTGCGGGGCCATGGACCCGCGCGGGTCGGGAGCGCACGGGCCCAGACGGCGTGAGGGCGCGCACGAGAAAAGGCCCGGTCTTCCGACCGGGCCCTTCTCGTGGGGAGGATCAGCGCTCGAGAGCAGCCTTCATGATCGCGGCGTGCTCGTTCGCGTGCACCTTGGGTGAGCCGGTCGCCGTGGAGGCTGCGGCAGCGCGCGAGATGACGCGGATCGGGCGACCCAGCTTGTCGTCGACCTCGAGCGCGATGAAGGGCCACGCGCCCTGGTTCTCGGGCTCGTCCTGCACCCACACCAGTTCGGCGTTCGGGTAGTGGTCGAGCGCGCGGGTGAGCTCTTCGATCGGCGCCGGGTAGTACTGCTCGAGCCGGACGAGGGCGATCTCGGGGTTCGGGTTCTTGTCGAGCTCGGCCCGCAGATCCCAGTGGATCTTTCCGGCGTGCAGCAGCACGCGCTTCACGGCGCCGCCGTCGAGACCGCGGTCATCGTCGAGCACCGGCTCGAAGCGCCCCTCGAGGAAGTCCTCGACCGGGCTCGTCGCCCCGCGCAGGCGCAGCATGGCCTTCGGGGTGAAGACGATAAGCGGACGGCGGGGGCGCTGGTACGCCTGGCGACGCAGCAGGTGGAAGTACGACGCGGGCGTCGAGGGACGCGCGACGATCATGTTGTCCTGCGCGCACATCTGCAGGTAGCGCTCGATGCGTGCCGACGAGTGGTCGGGACCCTGACCCTCGTAGCCGTGGGGGAGCAGCAGCACGACGCTCGACTGCTGCGCCCACTTCTGGTCGGCCGACGAGATGAACTCGTCGATGACCGACTGGGCGCCGTTCGCGAAGTCGCCGAACTGCGCCTCCCACAGCACGAGCGCGTCGGAGCGCTCGACCGAGTAGCCGTACTCGAACGCCATCGCGGCGTACTCGCTCAGCAGCGAGTCGTAGACCCAGAATCGACCCTGGTTCTCGCTCAGGTTCGCGAGCGGTAGCCACTCCTGGCCGTTCTTGCGGTCGTGAAGCACCGCGTGACGCTGCACGAACGTGCCGCGGCGCGAGTCCTGACCCGCGAGGCGGACGGGCGTTCCTTCCATGAGCACCGAGCCGAAGGCGAGGAGCTCGCCGAAGGCCCAGTCGATGCCGCCGTTGCGGCTCATGTCGAATCGCTTCTCGAGCAGCTGCTGGAGCTTGTTGTGCACCGTGAAGCCGTCGGGCTTGTTCACGAAGGCGTCGCCGATGTGGTGGACGACCTCTCGCGACACGCCGGTCGTCTCGGGCGCGCCGGTCGGCACGTCGTCGGCGGCCTCGGTCGAGATGACGGGGTTCGTCCCGGTCTCGGCCTCGTGCGTGTCGGCGAAAGCGACTTCGAGACGGTTCTGGAAGTCCTGCTTGGCCTGCTCGTACTCGTCTTCGGTGATGTCACCACGGCCGACGAGCGACTCGGTGTACAGGCGACGGACCGAGCGCTTCGCCTCAATGAGGTTCGTCATCAGCGGCTGCGTCATCGAGGGGTCGTCGCCCTCGTTGTGACCGCGGCGGCGGTAGCAGACGAGGTCGATCACGACGTCGCGGTGGAACTCCTCGCGGTACATGAACGCGAGCTCCGCGGCGCGGACGACGGCCTCGGGGTCGTCGCCGTTCACGTGCAGGACGGGAGCCTGGATCGTCTTGGCGACGTCGGTGGCGTACACCGAGGTGCGGGCGTCGGTCGGCGTGGTGGTGAAGCCGACCTGGTTGTTCACCACGACGTGGATCGTGCCGCCGGTGCGGTAGCCGCGCAGCTGCGACATCTGCAGCGTCTCGACGACGACGCCCTGACCCGCGAACGCGGCGTCGCCGTGCACGAGGATGGGCAGCCACGAGAAGGTCCCGATGGGCTTGCGGTCCTGCTTGGCGCGGACGATGCCCTCGAGCACGCCGTCGACGGTCTCGAGGTGCGACGGGTTCGCAGCGAGGTACACGGGGAGCTCTTCGCCGTTGTCGCCGACGAAGGTGCCCTCGGTTCCGAGGTGGTACTTCACGTCGCCCGAGCCGCGCTTGCTGCCCACGGCGACGGCGCCCTCGAACTCGCGGAAGACCTGGCCGTACGTCTTGCCGCCGATGTTGGTCAGCACGTTGAGACGACCGCGGTGGGCCATGCCGATCGCGGCGCCGTCGAGGCCCTTGGATGCGGCGCCCTGAAGGATCTGGTCGAGCAGCGGGATGAGCGACTCGCCGCCCTCGAGGCTGAAGCGCTTCTGGCCGACGTACTTCGTCTGCAGGAAGGTCTCGAACGCCTCGGCCTGGTTCAGCTTCGACAGGATGCGCAGCTGCTCGTCGTGGCCGGGCTTGGTGTACTTGACCTCGACGTTGTTCTGGAACCAGGTGCGCTGCACGGGGTCTTGGATGTGCATGTACTCGACGCCGATGGTGCGGCAGTACGAGTCGCGCAGAACGCCGAGGATGTCGCGGAGCTTCGCCACCCGCCGGTTGCCGAGACCCCCGGTCACGAACTCGCGGTCGAGGTCCCAGAACGTGAGTCCGTGCGACTCGATCTCGAGGTCGGGGTGCGTGCGCTGGACGTACTCGAGCGGGTCGATGTCGGCCATGAGGTGGCCGCGGACGCGGTAGGAGTTGATGAGCTCCTGCACGCGTGCGCTCTTGTCGATGCGCTCCGAAATGTCGACGTTGATGTCGGCGGCCCAGTGGATCGGTGCGTACGGAATGCGCAGCGCCGCGAAGATGTCGTCGTAGAAGCCGCGCTGCCCGATGAGCAGCTCGTGCACCTTCTTGAGGAACTCGCCCGAGCCCGCCCCCTGGATGACGCGGTGGTCGTAGGTGCTGGTGAGGGTGATCGTCTTGCCGATCGCGAACTCGTTGAGCGTCTTCTCGCTCGCGCCCTGGAACTCGGCCGGGTAGTCGAGCGCACCGGCGCCGATGATCGCGCCCTGGCCGCGCATGAGGCGGGGGACCGAGTGCACCGTGCCGATGCCGCCGGGGTTCGTCAGCGAGATCGTGGTGCCCTGGAAGTCGGCCGGGGTCAGCTTGTTGTTGCGCGCACGGCGCACGAGGTCTTCGTACGAGGCGAGGAACTCGCCGAACGTGAGGGTGTCGGCGCGCTTGATGCTCGGCACGAGGAGGGCGCGCGACCCGTCGGGCTTGGGCATGTCGATCGCGATGCCCAGGTTGATGTGCGCGGGCGCCACGACCGAGGGCTTGCCGTCGATCTCGGCGTAGGAGACGTTCTGGCTCGGGAACTCCTTGAGCGCCTGGATCAGCGCCCACCCGATGAGGTGCGTGAAGCTCACCTTGCCGCCGCGCGTGCGCGACATGTGGTTGTTGATGACGATGCGGTTGTCGATCATCAGCTTCGCCGGGATCGTGCGGACGCTCGTCGCCGTCGGGACCGTCAGCGAGTCGTCCATGTTGGATGCCAGTGCCTTCGGCATCCCCTTCAGGACCGTCACGCGGTCTTCTTCGGTGCTCTCGGTCCCCGACGAGGGCGCCGCGGCGGGCGCCTGCGCGGGGATCGGCTGGGGAGCCGCGGGCTTCGTCGTGGTGCGGGCCACGGGAGCCTGACCGACCACGGGAATGGGGGCCGTCACGGGCTTCGGCTCGGCCGCGGGGGCCGAGGGAGGACTGCCGGCCGCGGCGGATCCGTCGACGACCGGGTGGTACGCCTCCAGAATCGGCCACCAGGCCTTGTCCACGGAGTGCTTGTCGACTTTGAACTGTTCGTAGAGTTCGTCTACGAGCCACTCGTTCGCGCCGAACTCGCCCTCGCTCGAAGTACCGACGCCCGTCACCTGGCTCGACACAGTCGATCGCCTGCTTTCCTCGATGAAGATTCCTGTGGAATGCGCACGACGTCACCGTCACGCACTCTCTCAACCCTAGCCGAGGTTTCTGGACGGCTTCCGGGTCTTTACATTCCCCTGATGTGGTGAGGTGGATGCCATGGAGTTCTCCGGTGCTCAGCCTGACGTCGATCTGACCTACTCGGACGTCTTCCTCGTCCCGCGGCATTCGGAGGTGCGCAGCCGCCTCGATGTGGACCTCGCCCCGGGGGACGGCAGCGGGGCGACCCTGCCGCTGGTTTCGGCCAACATGAACTCGGTCACCGGGACGCGGTTGGCGGCGACGCTGGCGCGCCGTGGCGGTCTCGGCGTCCTGCCGCAGGATCTGCCGCTGCCCGAGCTCGTGGACGCGGTCGGCTGGGTCAAGGCGCAGCCCGTGGCGTGGGACGCTCCGCTCGTCCTTCCCCCGTCGGCGACCGTCGCCGACGCACGTCTCATCCTCCCTCCCGTGCCGGGCCGCGGGATCGTCGTCGCCGATCCCCGCGACGACGGCGTGATCGCCCTGACCGACTTCCGCGGCATCGTTCCCGCTCCGCGCCTGGCCACGGCGCTCCCGGATGCCACCCTCGGCGACATCGCCCGGACGGACGCGCCGCTGGTCGAGGTGACGCAGGTCGGCGATCCCCGTGAGGTGTTCGCGCTCGTGGGCGAGGCCGACATCGTCGCCGTGGTCGACGGCGACCGGATCGTCGGCACGCTGTCCGCGCGCAGCGCGCTGCGCGACTCGGTGTACCGTCCGGCCGTCGACGCTGAGGGGCGCCTGATCGTCGCCGCGGCCGTCGGCGTCAACGGCGATGTCGCGGGGAAGGCCCGCGCGCTCGCCGCGGCCGGGGTCGACGTGCTCGTCGTCGACACGGCGCACGGGCACCAGGCGCAGATGCTGCGCGCGCTCCGCGAGGTCGCGGCGCTGGACCTCGGCATCCCGATCGCCGCGGGCAACGTCGTCACCGCCGAGGGCGTGCGCGACCTCACCGATGCCGGTGCGTCGATCCTCAAGGTCGGTGTCGGTCCGGGCGCGATGTGCACGACCCGCATGATGACCGCCGTCGGTCGCCCGCAGTTCTCGGCCGTCCTCGAGACGGCCGAGGCGGCGCGCGGCGTCGGGGCGCACGTGTGGGCGGACGGCGGCGTGCGTTACCCCCGCGACGTCGCCCTCGCGCTCGCGGCGGGCGCGGCATCCGTGATGATCGGCTCGTGGTTCGCGGGGACGATCGAGTCCCCGGGGCGCCTCCGCACCGATGAGGGCGGTCGCATCTACAAGGAGTCGTGGGGCATGGCCTCGACGAAGGCTGTGCAGGGGCGCTTCGGCCGGCTCGATCCGTTCGAACGCGCCCGCAAAGAGCTCTTCGCCGAGGGCATCTCGTCGTCGCGCATCTACCTCGACCCGCAGCGTCCGGGCCTGGAAGACCTGCTCGACATGATCACTTCGGGCGTGCGCTCGTCGTTCACGTACGCGGGTGCGGCCACGGTGGCGGAGTTCCACGAGCGTGCGCGCGTCGGACTCCAGTCGGCCGCCGGCTACGAAGAGGGCAAGGCCCTTCCCGTCAGCTGGTGAAGGCCGTCAGTCGGTGACCGATGCCGCGACGTCGGCCTCGAGCGTGATCCACGCCCCGAGCTGGACCGAGAGGTCGAGGTCGTCGCCGTCGGCGCGTGCCGCCCAACGCGGGTCGGCGGGGAACAGGTCGCCGCGACGGCCCTCCCACAGCGCCTCGGCGTTGACGCGAACCAGGCGTCGCGCGCTGTCCGAGACCGCTCGACGCTCGTCGTCCGCGGGGTCGTCGGCGAACGACACGGCGGCCTCCGCGAGATGGCGGGCGAGGATGCCGGCGAACAGACCGCCGTCCCCGCCCCCGACGGCGGGGAACAGGCCGCCGTCCGGGGCGCACCAGCGCTCGACCGCCGCGACGAGGCCCGCGGCGCGAGCGAGGTGCGCATCGCGGGAATCGGCGTCGGGCGCCGTCTCCGCGAGGGCGAGAGCCGAGCCGATCGCCACCCCCTGGTTGTACGTCCACAGCTCGGGCCGGACGACGCCGTGCTCGACGCCGTCGCGGACGAGTCCCGTCCCGGGGTCGTCGAGGGCCCGGGCGACCCACGCGTCGAGATCGACGGCCGAGCCGCGTCGCGCGGTCCACGCCAGGGCGATCGCGGAGGGGGAGTTGGCGGGCGCGTTGTAGAGGCTGCTGCCCACCGCCCACGGCAGAGCCCCCACGGCGGGGTCGATCGCGTCGTCGAGTCGGCGGACGAGCCGCTCGATCCGCCGATCCCCGAGGTCGTAGCGCTGGAGGGCGAGGGTCATCCACGCGACGTCGTCGTAGAACGGCGTGGTCCAGCGCCCGAGCGTGCGCAGGGTGACGCCGCGGTGCAGCTCCCGCAGGAGGCGAGCGCGGCGCGGATCGGGGCGGTGCTCCTGCGCCTCGCTGAACGCGTGCACGAGATGCGCATGCCACCAGTAGTGCCACGTGCGCGCCCCCGAGACTCCGGGCGCCGCGGCGTGCGCCCACGCGACCGGGCCGAAGCGATGGACGAAGCGACGGACGACGGCGGCCTCGGCGGACATCGCGCGCGCCTGCGCCGGGGAGGTGGCATCCATTCCCCCATCCTGCCCGCGGAACGGATCTGATCGGACCGGCCGCGAGGGATGCGGGGCTGCCCTAGAATCGTCGGCACGATGGACGACCCTCCCAGTTGTAGACCCAGGCCCCAACGACCCTCTCCCGCCGACCGCTCGAGCGGGGGTGATGCCTGATGGATTACGTCATGCTGGGCGTGGGGCTGCTCCTCACCGTGGGAACCGGACTCTTCGTCGCGAGCGAGTTCGCGCTGGTCAACCTCGACCGCGCCGACCTCGAAGCCCGCCGCGAAGCCGGCGAGTCCCGACTGTCGCTCACGATCGATGCACTGCGCATCACCTCGACGCACCTGTCGAGCGCGCAGCTGGGCATCACGCTGACGACGCTTCTCACCGGTTACACGATGGAACCGGCGATCTCGAACCTGCTGCGCCCCGTGTTCGCGTCGTGGGGACTGCCCGAGGCGGTGACCGTCTCGGTCGCGGCCGTCATCGGCGTCGGTTTTGCGACCGTGCTGTCGATGATCCTGGGCGAACTGGTGCCGAAGAACTTCGCGCTCGCCATCCCGCGGCAGACGGCGAAGCTCGTCATCCCGTTCCAGGTCGCCTTCACCGCCGTCTTCAAGCCCGCGATCGTCGTGCTCAACGGCAGCGCCAACGGCGTGCTGCGCGCCATGGGCGTGGAGCCCAAGGAGGAGCTGTCGGGGGCCCGGTCGGCCGAGGAGCTGTCGAGCCTCGTCAAGCGGTCGGCGAGCGCCGGCATGCTCGAGAAGGACACCGCCTCGCTGCTGGATCGCAGCCTCACGTTCGCGCGCCTCAGCGCGGCCGACGTCATGACGCCCCGCCCGAGCGTTCACGCGCTCGCCGCGGGCGACCCCACCGACGACGTCGTGCAGCTCGCCCGACGGACCGGGCACAGCCGTTTTCCCGTGTACGGCGAGTCGATGGACGACATCGTCGGCGTCGTGCACCTCAAGGCCGCGATCGGCGTGCCCCGCGAGAAGCGCGGCGAGGTGCCGGTGGCGGCCCTCGCCACCGAACCACTCCGCGTTCCCGAGACGGTGCACCTCGACGCCCTCGTGTCGGAGCTGCGTTCGCGCGGCTACCAGATGGCGATCGTCGTCGATGAGTACGGCGGGACAGCGGGCATCGTGACGCTCGAGGATCTCGTCGAGGAGATCGTCGGCGAGGTGCTCGACGAGCACGACCGCTCGCGCGCGGGCGTGGTGCGCACGGCCGTGTCGCTGACCTTCCCCGGCGACCTGCGTCCCGACGAGGCGCTCGACCGTGCGGGCGTCCGCGTGCCCGAGGGCGACGCCTACGACACCGTGGGCGGCTTCATCATGGCGACCCTCGAACGGATCCCCGCGGTGGGGGACACCGTCGACATCGAGGAGGGCGTCCTGACCGTGAACCGCATGGACGGCCGTCGTGTCGATCGCGTGGAGTACACGGCCAACCCGGTGGAGGAGAACATCGACGACCTCGTGCGCGCCGCGAAGGGCGGTGATCAGCGATGAGCGATTGGGCAGGAATCGCCTGGCTCGTCGTGCTGCTGGTGGCCAACGCCTTCTTCGTCGGCGCGGAGTTCGCGGTCATCTCGGCGCGTCGCTCGCAGGTCGAGCCGCTCGCGGAGCGCGGTTCTCGCGCGGCCAAGACGGCCCTCTACGCGATGGAGCACGCGACGCTCATGCTGGCCACGTGCCAGCTCGGCATCACGATCTGCTCGCTGCTGATCCTGAACGTCTCGGAGCCGGCGATCCACCACCTGCTCGAGGGGCCGCTGGGGCTCACCGGGCTGCCCGAGGCGGCCGTCGGCGTGGTCGGCTTCGTCGTCGCCCTGCTGCTGGTGTCGTACCTGCACGTCGTGTTCGGCGAGATGGTTCCGAAGAACCTGGCGTTCTCGCTGCCCGACCGGGCGGTGCTCATGCTCGCCCCGCCGCTCGTCGCGGTGTCGAAGGCGTTCCACCCGATCATCGTCGCGCTGAACTGGACCGCGAACCACGTGCTGCGGCTCTTCCGGGTCGAGCCCAAGGATGAGGCGGCATCCACCTTCACCCTCGATGAGGTCGCCACCATCGTGAACCAGTCGCGGCGCGAGGGCGTGCTCGACGACGCCGCGGGTACGGTCACGGCGGTCGTGGAGTTCACCGAGAAGAAGGCCGCCGACATCGCCGTGCCGATGGCCGAGCTCGTCACGCTGCCGGAGCGGACCACGCCGGGCGAGATCGAGCGCGCGGTCGCGCAGCACGGTTACTCGCGATACGTGATCGTCGACGAGGCCGGCCATCCCACGGGCTACGTGCACCTCAAGGACGTGCTCCGCGCGGCGGACGGGTCGGATGCCGACATGGCGCGCCCCATCCCGAGCAAGCGCATCCACCACATGGTGTCGGTGCTCGAGACGACCGACCTGGAGGACGCCCTCGCTCTCATGCGCCGCTCCGGTCGTCACCTCGCGCAGGTGCGCGATGAGGCCGGCGACGTGCGCGCGGTGCTCTTCCTCGAGGACGTCATCGAAGAGCTGGTCGGCGAGGTGCAGGACGCGACCGCGCGTCGCCGCTTCGCCTGAACGCAGAACACCGGATGCCACGGGGCCCTGGCCTCGTGGCATCCGGTGTTCTTCGAAGGCGGATCAGTAGGCGCGGAGGTACTGCGCGGGAGCGGGAACGGGGTCGCCGAGCGTCGCCGCGGCGCGAAGCGCGTAGTGCGGGTCGCGGAGCCATTCGCGGGCGGACAGGATCGCGTCGGCGCGGCCGTCGGCCAGGATCTGCTCGCCGAAGGTCGGGTCGTCGATCATTCCGACGGCGGCGACGAGCAGCCCGGTCTCGCGGCGGACGGTCGCCGCGTAGTCGACCTGGTATCCCGGCCCGGGGACGATGTGCTGATGCGGCACGAGCCCGCCGCTCGAGACGTCGATGAGATCGGCGCCCGCCTCGGCGACCAGCCGGGACGCGGCGACGGTGTCGGCCACGTCCCACCCGCCCTCGGCGGCGTCGGTCGCCGAGAACCGGACGAACACGGCGGCGTCGGGAGCGGCGGCGCGCACGGCCTCGGTCACGCGCACGACGAGGCGCACGCGGTTCTCGAAGGAGCCGCCGTACGCGTCGTCGCGGTGGTTGGTCAGCGGCGAGAGGAACTGGTGCAGGAGGTAGCCGTGGGCGGCGTGGATCTCGACGACCTCGAATCCGGCCGCGACCGCCCGGCGGGCGGCATCCGCGAAATCGGCGACGACCTTCTCGATGCCTGCCGCATCCAACGCGACCGGTTCGGCGAAGGAGTCGTACGCGAGCGCCGAGGGGGCGACGGTCGTCCAGCCGCCGTCCGCGGGCGCGACGCTGCCGCGGCCACCGGTGAGCGGCGACGTGGTCGACGCTTTGCGTCCCGCGTGGCCGAGCTGCACGCCCGCGACCGAACCGCGCGCGCGGATCGCCGCGACGATCGGGGCCCACGTTTCGGCCTGTGCGTCGTTCCAGAGGCCGACGTCGTCGGGCGAGATGCGCCCCTCCGGGGAGACGGCGGTCGCTTCGGCGATGACGAGGCCCGCACCCCCGGCCGCGAACTGGGCGAGGTGGACGTGGTGCCAGTCGTTCGGCATCCCCTCGGTCGCGCTGTACTGGCACATGGGCGAGACCCACAGGCGGTTGCGCGTCTCGATACCGCGGACGGACAGGGGTGTGAAGAGGGTGCTCACGGGGACCTTTGCGTTCTATGGTGACGCCATGACGGCGAAGGAATGGACCGGGGAGGATGCCTCCCGCGCCCTGCGGAGGCCAACGGCCCGCGACGACAAGTATTCCCGCGGGGTGGTGGGTCTTCGCACGGGATCGACCCGGTACCCGGGCGCCGCGATGCTCGGCGTCGAGGCCGCGTGGCGCACCGGCACGGGCATGGTGCGCTACCTCGGACCCGAGCGCGCGCAGGATCTCGTGCTGCAGCGCCGACCCGAGACGGTGACCGCCGACGGGCGCGTGCAGGCGTGGGTGATCGGATCGGGAACGGATGCCGCCGAGCGTGACGCGGCCGAGACGGCGGCGCTGCGCGGCCTGCTGAACGGCGACCTCCCCGTCGTCGTCGACGCCGGTGCGCTCGATCTCGTCGTCGGGGCCAGCGCCCCCGTCATCGTGACGCCGCACGCGCGGGAACTCGATCGTCTCCGCTCCGATCTGGGGCTGCCGTCGATGGATGCCACGGACGACGACGCTCGCGAGGAGGCGGCGCGCGAGACCGCTGCGGCGTTCGGCGGCGTGGTCCTGCTGAAGGGGGCGACGACGATCGTCGCGACCGCGGGCGGGTGGACCCGTCGGGTGCGGGCGGGCACACCCTGGCTCGCGACCGCGGGGACCGGTGACGTGCTCGCGGGAGTTCTCGGCGCCGTGACGGCGGGCGCGGTCGCCGAGGATCGCGTCGGTCTCGACGACCTCGCCGCGTGCGCCGCGACGGCGGCGTGGCTGCACGGGACGGCCGGGCGGGCGGCATCCGGGATCCACGGGGGAGCGGGCGGGCCGATCACCGCGCTCGACGTGGCGGAGGCGTTGCCGCGGGTGATCGCGGAGGTGCTGTCGGACTCGATCGCGTAACGGTTGCCGCGTCCGCACCGGCCGAGGGCGGCTGCCCGTCCGGGCCGTCGGGGGTCTCCCGCTTAGGATGAGGCGGTGCTGAGGCGTGTCGTTCCCCTGTTGATCGCGTTCGTCGCCGTGCACGTCACCGTGGCGGTCCTCGGCTACCAGCAGCCGAACGAACCCATGGGTGACGTGTACCTGGTGTACGAACCCTGGTCGCGCTGCGCGCTGTTCGGGGGCATCGACGTGACCTCGTGCACGCGGTCCACGACGTGGGAATGGCCCGGCATCACCGAGAAGTGGATCTACCCGCAGCTCGCCTTCGTGCCCATGACCTTCGCGTGGGTGTTCGCGTGGGCGATCGGCTACACCCCGGCGTGGGCGCTCACCGTGTCGCTGGCGAACCTCGTCGCCTTCGTCATCCTCGTCGGCAAGGGCCGCTCGACCGGCCGGGTCGTGGCCGCGTGGTTCTGGCTCGCCGCGATCCTGCTCATCGGGCCGGTGGGGCTCTACCGTATCGACGGGATCACGGTGCCGTTCGCGATCCTCGGCAGCATCTGGCTCGTGCGGCGGCCGTTCGTGGCATCCGTCCTCCTGTCGATCGCGGTGTGGATGAAGGTATGGCCCGCGGCGATCCTCGCGGCGGGACTCATCGTGGTGCGTCGCCGGCTCTCGCTCGTCTGGGGCGCGGTCGCGGTGTCGCTGGCCACGGTCATCCCCGTGGTGGCGCTGGGCGGTGCGCCGTTCGTGCTCGGCTTCGTGGGGGATCAGACCTCGCGTGGGATCCAGATGGAGGCGCCCGTCGGGGGTCTGTACATGATCCTCGCCTCGTTCTACGTCCCGGGCTCGGAGGTCTATTACGACGGCGGCGTGCTCACGTTCCAGGTGACCGGTCCCGGCGTCGAGCCGGTCATCGCGATCATGACCCCGCTGATGCTCCTCGTCATGGCCGGTGTCGCGGTCGTTGGTGCGCGCAAGCTCTGGGCGGGCGCGACCTTCGTGACCCTGTTCCCACCGCTCTCGCTGGCCCTCGTGACCGCGTTCATCGCGCTCAACAAGGTCGGCTCGCCGCAGTACTACGTGTGGGTGTTCGCCCCCGTGATCCTCGGGCTGATAATCGATCGTCGTCGGTGGTACGGTCTCGCGGCGCTCACCCTCGTGATCGCCGGGCTCACGCAGTGGATGTACCCGATGGTCTACGACGGCCTGATGGCCACGCACCCCGCTCCCTTCCCGGTCTTCCTGCTCGAGGCGCGCAACATCCTCGCGCTCGTGCTCATGGTGTGGGCGATCGTGCGCGTGGTGCGGGTGCCCGTGGGGCGCGTCGCGCGCCCCGGCGACCTGCGCGAGTTGGTGACGGGCCGCCGCACGACGACGGTCGCGGCGACGGCCGACTAACCTCGACAGCATGCTCGTCGCCTTCTCCGTCGCCCCGTCCGGAACGGGCAGCCTGTCTGCCGAGAACACCGACGGGTCGGTGCACGATGCCGTGGCGGCCGCGGTCTCCATCGTGCGCTCCTCGGGCCTCGCTCACCGCACCACCTCGATGTTCACCGAGATCGAGGGCGAGTGGGACGAGGTGTTCGACGTCGTCAAGCGCGCCACCGAGGCGGTCCTGCCGTACGGCTCGCGCGTGTCGCTCGTGCTCAAGGCCGACATCCGACCCGGCCGCACGGGCGAGATCGACGGCAAGATCGAGCGCCTCGAGCGCGCGATCGACGACGCCGCATCGGAGTGAGTCCGCGCTGACCCGGGCGGGCGTCGCGCGGCCGTCCGCTCGGCGGCCCCTTGCCGCGCCGTCGCGCGTCGCGCAAGCGGCGGGACCACGCGCCGCGCAAGCGTCAGGATCGAAGCGCGCGGCCGGATAAATTGAGAGAGGGAGAGCGGGGGGAACGGGTGGAACCGGAGATCGGTGAGGCGCTGGGCGCCTCGTACCGTTTCGTCGACCGGATCGGATCCGGCGCCGCGGGCGAAGTCTGGCGTGTGCGCGACGTGCGCGACGAATCACTGCGCGCCGCGAAGGTGCTCCGCCGGGAACACGCGCAGGATGCCGACCTCGTCGAACGTTTCATCCGCGAGCGCACCGTGCTCACCCGACTGCGCGACCCGCACGTCGTCGCGGTGCGCGACCTCGTGGTCGAGGGCGAGCGCCTCGCGATCATCATGGACCTGGTCGAGGGCGGGAGCCTGCGTCAGGCCCTCGACGAGCGCGGCACCCTGCCGCCCGCCGAAGCCGTCGCCCTCACCGCGGCCGTGCTCGACGCGCTCGCCGCCGCGCACGCGGTGGGCACGGTCCACCGCGACATCAAGCCCGACAACGTGCTGCTCGATCGTGACGCGCGAGACGGCGACGACCCCGGGGCTGCCGTCCGTGTCGTCGACTTCGGCATCGCGCGCGTGCTCGACGAGCGTCGGCGCTCGACGACCGCGGTCATCGGCACGCCCGAGTACATGTCGCCCGAGCTCGTCACCATCGGAGAGGCCGGGCCGCCGAGCGACGTCTATGCCAGCGGCATCCTGCTCTACGAACTCCTCTCCGGGCGGACGCCGTTCGCCGGCCCCGGCACCGACTTCACCGTCGCGTATCGGCACGTCAGCGCAGAAGTGCCCCCGCTCGACGTGCCCGATGACCTCTGGCGCGTTCTGGCCCGCCTGCTCGCGAAGGCCCCGGCGGATCGCCCCTCGGCCGCGGAGGCCGCGACGACCCTGCGGCGCCTGCGAGGGTCGGTCGCGGAGCTCGCGGCTCTCACGCCGGTCGCCGCTCCCGAGGGTTTCGCCGAGGCGGAAAGGCCCGCAACCGTGCTCCGGGGCGTCGCCCCGACGGGGCCCGAACCGGTGGCGGTGCCGTCGGATGAGCCCGCCCCCGACCTCGGTGCGGCGAGCCAGGCCACCGTGCTCCGGCCGATGCCCCGCCGCGAGGCGCCCCAGCCGGTCGAGGCAGAGACCGAGACGAAGACCTCGCTGTGGACCCGGATGCCGCGCGGCCGCGCCCTCTGGATCGCGGGAGCCGCGGTGGTCGCCGTGGCCGCGGTCGCGGCGTTCTTCCTGTTCCGTCCTCCCGCGGGGGAGGCCGCACCGGCCGCGGCCGGACCCGTCGTGACCTCCAGCCAGCAGGACCGGGCCCTGCCGACCGGACTGAGCGTGAGCCGCTCGGTCAGCTACGACCCGGAGAAGAAGCTGGCGACCGTCACGATCGAGTACGGCGCGCAGAATGCTCCCCTCGGCGGGCCGTTCCTCGAGGTGCTGCCCGGCGCCGCGGAATCGGACGCGTGTCCCGCCGTCACGTGGTCGGACGCCACGGTCGATCGCAACCAGGCGAGCGTCACCGGCATCTCGGTGCCGTGCGGATGGAGCGTCGACGGCCTGACCGTCCCGACGCAGGATTCGGTCACCGTCACCGCCCAGGTCTCGATCGCGCTGAACGGCCAAGAGGCCGTCGATGCCTGGCTGAAGGCGGCCGCGGCGGCCACGACGAAGGCGATCTCGGACTCCGAGGTGTCGGGGGCGGCGTATCCCGTGCAGCGGCTGCGCAGCGTTCAGGTCACGACGCCCTCTCGCACCGTCGGCGGGACGGCGCTGCCCGTCACGCTGCTCCCCGTCTGGCCCAGCGGTCCGGATCCGGTGAACCCCCTGTTCACGAGCCCGTCGGTCGGGGAGCCGAGCGCCATGCTCGACGCCGTCGCCGGGGGGACCAGCGGGGTGCGCTTCAGCGACGGGTGCGCCGGAGCGCTGACGGTCTCATCGGACGGTCTCGTGGTGACGGCGCTGTCGGTCGCCCCCGACTGCACGGTCCGTGCGCGGGTCGGCAACTTCACCGACCTCGTGAGCCCGCCGTTCGGCATCACGACGCGCTGAGGCGCGCGGAGTCGCGCTGGGGCGCGCCGAGTCGCGTGCGGAGCAGGCGTTCCGCTCAGCCCGCGGGGACGGCGACCGACGGCCCCGCCGCCTGGACGAAGCGGGCCGCGCCCGCGACGCACGCGTACCCGCGGCCGGTGGTGACGGCGACGGGGGCGCGGCGGGGGAGCGTGACGCCCAGCAGATCGCCGTCGTAGTCGACGTCGGGCTGCAGCAGCACCCCGCAGCGCGACTTGCGCAGGGTCTTCGTCCAGCCGGAGTACTGCGCGCGGAGGTCGGCGGAGCGTCCCGCCGCGATGACCAGCACGTGCGGCTGCGACATCGTGAGCAGCCCCGCGAGCGACTGGTCGGAATCCTCGAACGACTCGGCGTCATCGACCAGGATGACGACCGGCCCCTTCTCGAGACGCACGGATGCCACGAGCGCGGGGATGTCGTCGGATCCGACGACGACGCGGTCGAGGTCGGCCGTGGCCAGCGGTGAGCGGCGACCGCAGACACCCCACACGGTCACCGGGGCCGTGGCATCCGGAGTCGTCCGCAGGGCCTGCGCGATCGCGAGGAGCAGCGTCGACTTGCCGGAGCGGGCGGGTCCGGCGACGAGGACGTGCTCGCCCTCGTAGACCTCGAGGAAAGCGGGGGCGAGGTCGGACTCGGCGACGCCGATGGGGATGCGCCACGGCTCCTGCCGGAGGTCGGCCGCGACGCCGAGGTCGGCGATCCCGACCTGCTCGGGCAGGCGGCCCACCACGGGAGCCTTCGGCGCGGCGCCCGCGTACGTCTCTTTCACGCGGGTGACGGCGCTGGCCAAGCCGCCGACGGGGGTGGCGACGTGCGCCTGCCGGGCCGATTCGGCGAGGACGCAGCGACCCGGTACCGATGCCGGGGCGTCCTTGGGGCGCAGGCCCGCGGAGGTGTAGTCGTAGGGGTCGGCGAGGCGGAACATCCACTTCTGGGTGGTGACCTCGTCGATCGCCGAGGGGACCGCCTTGGCGCGGGTCGTCGACACGGCGAAATGCAGGCCGAGCTCGGGGCCGTCGGCGTACGCGCGGTAGAGGCCGTCGAGGAGCTGCTGTCCCTCGTGGTCCTGGAACTCGTCGCGCAGGGCCGCCAGCCCGTCGATCAGCACGATCGCGCGGCGCCGCTGTCCCTCGTCGGCGCGGCGCCGCTCGAGGTCGGTGCGGAGGTGGCGCAGGAATCGCGCCTGCTGCTCGCGCGCACCGCCCCCGGCCCCCACGTAGGCCACGGTGTGGGGCAGGTCGGCGAGGGGCGCGAGGTCGCGGGCACCGGCATCGAGCACGAGGATGTCGAGGTCGTCGGGGTGCGACTCGGCCGCGAGGGCCAGAGCGATCGATGACAGGGCCGTGCTGGTGCCGCTGCCGGGGATGCCGACCGCGAGCAGGTTGCCCCGCGACAGGTTCCACCCGGCGGCGACCTGCCGCTGACTGTCCGGCTCATCGGCGAGGGCGAAGAACACCTCCGCACCCTGCACGCCGCCCACCGCGAGGACCCCCGACGCCGTGGCGTCGTCGCCGAACCCGGCCAGCGGCACACGGGCGCCCAACGCCTCGGGCCACACCGGTCGCGGAGCGGCGATCCCCGCCTCGTCGGCCGCCGCGCGGATGGCCTCGATCACGACGTCGAGGTCGGTCGTCGAGTCGTCGACCACCGTCGTCTTCGCCGCGGGAGCAATCCCCGAGAACGTCACCGGTTGCAGCTCGACGGCCTCGACGACGGCGCGCTCCGAGGCGCCGGTGACCAGCGCGGTCTGCACGGGCGCGATGTCGTCCTGTCCGCGCTTGATGTACGCGCGACCGCGTTGGGCGCGACCGATCGCGGATGCCGCCGGGACACCGATCACGTTGTTCGAGTCGTCGCGGCTCTGCACGCGCAGAGCGACCCGGAGGTTCGTGTTCGCGAGGATGTCGTCGTTGACGACACCCGCGGGGCGCTGGGTGGCGAGGATCATGTGGACGCCGAGCGTACGGCCGACGGCGGCCACGCTCACGAGCGACGACAGCACGTCGGGGAAGTCCTTGGCGAGCATCGCGAACTCGTCGACGACGAGCAGCAGCCGCGGCATGGGCTCGGCGGGCTTCGTCGCGAGGTAGGCGTCGAGGTTGTCGACGCCTTCGCCCGCCGCGGCGAAGATGCGCTGACGCCGCCGCATCTCGGCCTCGAGGGAGCGGAGGGCGCGGTCGGCCAGCTGCTCGTCGAGGTTGCTGATGGTGCCGATCGTGTGCGGGAGCCGCTCGCACGCCGCGAAGGCCGCGCCGCCCTTGAAGTCGATGAGGATGAAGCTCAGGCGGGTGGGGTCGTTGCGCAGGGCGAGCCCCGCGACGAGCGAGCGGAGGAACTCGCTCTTGCCCGAGCCGGTCGTGCCGCCGACGAGGCCGTGCGGGCCGTCGTGCACGAGGTCGAGCTCCATCGTGCCGCCCTCGCCCGTCCCGATCGGGGCCGTGATACCGCGGGCGTTGGCCCACAGCTCGCGGACCGCGTCCGCCGTCACCTCGTCCAGGCCGAGGAGCGGGGGGAGGCGCACGAGGCCGGGCAGCGCTGCGCCCGGGACGACGAGCTCGGGATCGTCGAAGCGGGCGACGTCGCGGGCTCCCGCCGCGGCGGTGTCGACGTCGATGCCCGCGAGGATGACGTCGTCGACCGTCACGAGGTCACCGGGACGCGTGACGGTGGCCGCGGCATCCGGCGCCACCCGCACCACGACGGTGCACGCGGCGGGGAGCTGCTCTTCGGACGACGCGAGGACGATCCCCGAGACCTGCACGCCCTGGCGGTCGCGCGACAGAGTGGTCGCACCGTCCGGACGGCCATGGCCGAGCAACTCGCGCGCGGGAGCATTGCGCCCCTCGGTCAGGACGTCGGAGTCCAGCACCAACAGAACGGCCGCCGTCGGGATGTCGTGGATGCCGTCGCGAAGGCCCCGCAGAAGGTCGGTGCTGCGTTCGCGGTTGTCGGACATCCAGCGTTCCTGGGTGCCCGTGCCCTGTCGGCGCGTGTGCGGGAGCCAACCCGCCCACGCCCATTCGGGAGAGCGGCCGGCATCGCAGAAAACGCCGACGGTCAGATCGGCCGGGCCGACGTGGATCCCGGCCTGGATGACGAGGCTCCGGGCCAGGGCGAGAGCGCCGTCGCGGTCGCCGACGATTCCCACGACCCCGCCCGCGGTGAGGTCGATCTCGACGGGCGCCGCGGGGATCGCGGCGGTGTCGATGATCTCGCGGACCTCGTCCTCGAGGCGGGTGCCGGAACGCTCGTCGATCGCGGGGCGCCACGGGACATCGCCGATGCCGGCGTGCAGCGCGAGCAGGTCGGGCGAGCCCGCGCGGCGCTGCCACAGCGTGGTCGCGGGGATCGCGGCGCGCCGGAGCGTCGTGGCCGGGTCGGGGATGGCATCCATCCTCCGGGCCTTCTCGGCCTGACCGGCCGAGGCGATGTCGTCGCGCAGGGTCTGCAGGGCCTGCGCGAACCGCTCGTCCTCTTCCTTGACGTTCCTCGTGTGGCGGCGCTTCTGCTCGAACCAGACGCCGACGCCCAGGACGGGGCTGAGGGCGGCGAACAGGGCGTACCGTGCGTCGCCGAGCATGAGAACCATCGCGAAAGCGAGCACCAGGGGAGCCGCGACCGTGATGATGCTGAACTTGGAGGCCGGGGGGACGTCCTTGCGAGTGGGCGGGGTGATCGGGTCGGGCTCCGGGGGCCGACCGGGCCGAGGCGGACGGTTGAAGGGCGCGGTCGCGGCCGGGGTGATGTTGTGCAGCGAACCGGGCTCGGGGGCGGGGGTCTCATCGATCGAGGGGCGCAGGAGCACGGTCGTGCCTCCCGCGGTGATGACGGCGGGACCCTCGACGACCGTGCCGTCCTCGGCGGCGGCTGTGCCGTCGACGAGGGTGCCGTTCGTCGATCCGCGGTCGTCGACGCGGAGCCCGTCTTCGTCGCGCGCGGCCGAGAAGTGCTCCCACGAGGCGCTCGTGGTGGGGAGCCTGAGGTCGGCCTGGGGGGAGCGTCCCGCGATCAGCGCCCGCCCGCGCGGCACGTCGACGACCGGTCCGGCCTCCAACCCGCCGGACAGGGTCGCCGTCCAGTCTGTCGCGGGCTTCGGTCGGGGCGACGCCGAGAGGGCGATGCGGGTGCCCTCGAGGATCAGCACCTCGCTCAGCGCCGTCGAGGCGGGGTGACGCTCGGCATCGACCGCGACGAGGGTGTCGGGGGCGAGATCGTGTCCCGTCGCCGCCGCGATCAGTTCGCCCAGCGTCGCCTGGCTGCGGTGACGGGCGAGGTCGACCACCTGCTCGTCTTCGTCGATCGCGATTAGCAGACGCATCGGAGCCTCCGGGAGATGTCAGTCGGGCTGTCCGGCGAACCACACCAGCGGTGCGGTGGTGTCGGTCGACAGGGGGCGCAGACCCAGGTTCTGATCCGCCGAATACAGGGGAACGATTCCGGGGACCAGGGCGGTGGGCTTCGTGCCGTCGAGCTGCGGACCGGCGATGCCGTCGGCCGCGCCGGCCGACAATGTGCCGAGCGCCGAGGCGACCGCGGAGGGTTCGGTGCTACCGGCGGATGCCGCGGCGAGCGCGAGCAGGACGGTGGCGTCGTGACTGCGCGAGTCGGCGAGGCCGGCGACGGAGGCGAACGAGCGGTCCTCGAAGAGCGTCGTGGCCGAGGAGTCGTCGGCGACGACGCGCACGCCCGCGAGGAAGGCGGACATGGCTCGGCCATCGGCGTCGGACGAGAGGGCGACGGTGTCGCTCCAGCCCGCGCCGACCGTGGTCAGGTCGGTCGAGAGGGTGCCGCCCGCGGACACGAGCGCCTCGGAGAACGCCGGCGACGTGGCCTCGGGGGTGACGACGATCGGGAGATCGGCGTCGTCGCTCTGGAGCAGCTGCACCACGCTCGCCTGCGTCGAGGCGGGCCCGTTGATGAGAACCGCGTCGAGGGGACGCGATCCACGGGCCGCGGCGACGGCGGCACGGAAGGCCGCGGCGTCACCGCCGGCGGCGAACGGCACGATGGCGGCGGGGGAGAGACCCGCGGGTGTACCGTACCCGGCGTCCACGAGGAGGACGGACGAGGCGCCCTTCAGCGCTGCGGGAAGAGCCGCGCTGATCGCGTCGCTCGTGGGGCCCGTCAACCAGACGCCGTCGCCCGCGAGCGAGCCGTCGCTCACGTACGGAAGGACGGCGGGGACGCCCGCCGAGCGGGCGACCTCGACCGCGCCGGTGACGTGCGACCCGTTCGTGGCGATGACGATGCCGGCGGCTCCGTCGTCGACGAGCTCCTGCGCGGCGGCGCGAGCGCCGTCGGCGGTTCCCTTGTCGTCCACGGCGCGGACCGTGATGTCGTGACCGCCGAGCGCCAGGCGGCGGGCGGCCACGACCGCGCCGTTCGCGGCATCCTTCCACTCCGCGCCTTCGCCCGGAGCGGAGGCGAGCGAGACGATCACGCCGATCGTCAGGCCATCGGGGACCGGTGCCGAGATCGCGACGGGGATCGAGCCGACCGCCTGGGCCTCGGTGGGGCGCGTGAGCGACCAGGTGGTGACCCCGGCGGCGACGAGGACCACGGCGGCGGCCCCGGCGATCAGGGCGACGGTGCGACGCTTCACTTGCCGTCTCCGATCCGGAAGGTGTACACCGTCTGCGTCGCGGCGCCCGCGGGAGCCTCGATGTGGAACGGCGGCAGCTTCGCTCCCGCTTCCAGGGAGGCCTGCGTCTGCGCCTGCTGGAGCAGGATGCCGGCGACGTCCTCGGAGCGCACGTTGGCGTACCCCTGCGCCTGCTGTGAGGCCAGGGCGAGCTGGACGTCGGCGGTGTCGACCTTCGCGGCGCTGGTGACCATCGACCCCAGCAGTCCCGACCCGTTGACCTGGCGATCGCCGAGGTCGAGGAGGACCTTGTTCAGGTCGGCCTGCAGGAGCGAGGACGCGCCGTCCGTGTCACGGGTGGCGGCGCCGATGCTCGACGAGATCGACGACAGCGACGACAGGGTCTGCGCGGAGACGCTCTGCGAGATCGCCTCGCCGGCGGCGGTGAGATCGTCGCGCTGCGACTCGACGGTCTCTTTGCCGCTCTGCGCGATGTCGGTCGAGGTCGAGGTCAGACCCGACACGGAACGGTCGAACATGGCGCCGATGGTGGCGGCATCCGTCTTCCCGCGGGCCGAGATGACGCGCACCTGCTCCTCGATGAGGGCCGAGACCTTCTTGGCCGCCTCGGCGTCGGCGTCGGCGAATGCCCGCTCGATGCTCGGGCCGAGGCCGTCCTGCTGCTTCTTGAGGGCGTTGATGCGCTGGTCGAGCTCGGAGCGCTGGTCGGCGAGGGCCTTCGTCGAGTCGGTCAGCGAGGTCACCAGGGCGGTGAGGTTCTCGTTGCCGTTCCACGCGGAGGAGCTGATGCGGTTGACCGCGTCGCGGACCTTCGAGGTCTGGTCGAGCAGGCCCGCGATGGCGGTGCCGAGGTCGCCGGAGGGCTGCGTCTTCTCATCGACGCTGATCCACGCGGCGGTGTCGGCCTTCAGGCGGTCGAGGAGCGGTGTCGAATAACCCCACGGGGTCGAGAGCTGGTCTCCTTCGCATCCCTCGGACGTGAGGAAGGAGCGCAGACGGTCGACCTCGGCGAGCGTCGGGCCGCCGATGACGACCGGGGAGGAGGAGCTCTTCGCGTCGGAGTCGTCACCGGTGCCGTCGCCGCCCGTTCCGGACGTCGAGGTGGGCTTGGGCGTGGGCTCGTTGCCGCCGCCGGGGGGAGTCCCGTCGTCGTCCGGGGCGAGAGTGCAGATCTCGTCCGCCAGTCGGTTCGCCTGCTCGCGGATCGAGCCGCGCACATCCGGGTTGCCCAACTCCGTCTGGGCGTCGCGAGCGATCTGGTTGACCTGCGACAGCGCGGAGTTGAGCGATCCGAGCGAACCCGACAGCGTGTCGAGCGCCGCGCTGACCTCGCCCAGCGACTGCGGGACGGAGCCGTCGGGGAGGCCGTCGGTGACCTTCTTCGTCGCGTCCTGAACGGCTTCGACGGCTTGCGAGGTATGGTCGAACTGCGTCACGACCGACGACATGAGCTCGGGCTTGAGAGAGTCGACGAGCTCGCGACCGTCGACCACCAGCTGGGCGAGGGTCGCGTTGACCTCGCCCTGGGCGCTGAACAGGGCGCACGTCGTCGACGGGGTCTGGCAGGTGTCGGCGCTGGGAGCGTCGGGGCCGATGGTCGAGCGCAGCGCGTTCTGCACCTCGCCCTTGCACTCGTCGGCGGCGGAGGCGTAGTTGTCGAGCTCGACCGCGAGACGCTGGATGTTGCCGTAGATCGTGTTCGCTTCGCCCGGCATCGTCGACGTCGCGGAGCATCCGCTGCCGCTCGGGATCGACGGGGGCGGCGGTGCGCTGGTGTCGCCGAGCATGCCGTCCACCGCGGACAGCGCGCTGCCGAGTTGCTGCAGAACGGCGGAGTTGGTTCCGTTCACCGTCGTCGAGAGGTCGGACTGCAGACCCGTGAGCTGCGCGGTGAGACCCCGCATCGACGTTCCGAGCGAGGTGGTGCTATCGGCGAGCTCTCGCGCCGTGCGCACACCCAGGGTGTCGGCCGTGCTCTCGAGGTTCGTGCGTACCTCGGTGATCGTGGTGCCCGCGCGGCCGAGCACCTCGTTGACCGCCGCGACGACCTCGATGGTGCGGCGCTGGAGGGCGAGCTGCGACGTGGGGTCGTCGTTGAACGCCGCGTCGAGGACACCGCCGATCGACGGATCGGTCGAGATCCCCGGCTGCACCGCGATGTCGAACGCGGGCACCGAGAAGTCGTCGACGTCGGCGACAAGGGTGAGGGTACTGCTGGCGCGACCGGAGGGCGGGGCGAGCAGCGACGCCCACTGCACCACGGCGTCGCCGTCGTCGGAGCGGCTCAGCACGCCGTTGGTCACGGCGGAGTCGGTGTCGGAGTCGATGACCACGCGGCTGGGGGCCACGCCTCCGAGGACGGTCGACGCGGCGATCGTCAGGGGCGCGCCCACGAGCGCTTCGCGTGTGCGCGACTGACCCGCGGCGTCGTAGGTCAGCTCCTGGGGCTTCACGGTGAGGTTCTCGACCGTGACGTCGATCTCGACGCGGCCCGAGTAGCCTTTGAGGTCGCCCAGGTCGGTGCCGCTCGAGTCCGCGGTGCGGTACGAGGTGCGGATACGCACGGGGATGTCGTTCGCGACGTCGGCCGGGGTGAACGAGGCCGTCTCGCTGGTCGTCTCCGAGGGGGAGTTGCCGATGGCGATCGTCGTGGACTGCACGCTCTGGATGGCGGCGTCGGTGGTGACCCCGACGGCGACGGACTGCAGCAGTCGGGTGGGCGTGATCTGCGCCTCGCCGTTCGTGCACGCGGTCACCGTGACGAGCGCGCCGACAGCGACCATCGCCGCGATGACGCGCGGCAGCGCACGCCGACCCTTTACAGGTTTCCCCACTGACATCCGTCCCCCTTGAACACCGTCCGGCAGCCGCCGTCGATCGTAGTCGGTCCCGCTGACATCGCCGGATTCGGGGGCCGAGCTTGACATCCGACCCCACTGCCGTTCGTCGGCATCCGGCGTTCACGCGGGCGGCGGCCCCTCGCCTCGAAACGATTCGACAGGCGTTCTCCCGCCGACTACCATCGTCGGGTGACCTCTTCGACGACCTCGAGAGGTGCGGCGATGCGGGCGCTCCTTTCTCTCGCCATCGGCAGTTTCGGCATCGGCATGACCGAGTTCGTGGTGATGGGTCTCCTGCCCAACATCGCCCGCGAACTGGTGCCCACCGTGTGGGCCGCGTCGCCCGACGACGCGATCGCCCAAGCCGGCTGGCTCGTGTCGCTCTACGCCCTCGGCGTCGTCGTCGGCGCCCCCACGATCGCGGGATCGGTCGCGCGTTTCCCGCGGCACCGGGTGATGATCGTGCTCGCGGCCGCCCTGGCGTTCTTCACGCTTCTGACCGTCATCGCCCCGACGTTCGAGCTCGTCGCGGCGTCGCGATTCCTCGCGGGACTCCCGCACGGCGCGTACTTCGGCATCGGCGCTCTCGTCGCCGCCGATGCCCTCGGACCCGGCAACCGCGCGAAGGGCGTCGCCTTCGTCCTCACCGGACTCACGATCGCCAACGTGGTGGGCGTCCCCCTCGGAACGCTCCTGGGACAGCAGGTCGGCTGGCGCGCCGCGTTCGCGGTCGTCACCGGCATCTTCGTGCTCGCGACGATCTGCATCGCCCTGTTCGTCCCGAAGCATCCCGGCGCGCCGGGACGACGGCTGCGCGACGAACTGCGCGTGTTCCGTATCGGCCAGGTCTGGTTCGCCCTCGGGATCGGCGCGGTCGGCTTCGGCGGCTTCTTCGCGATGTACAGCTACATCGCGCCCATGATCACCGAGGTCGCGGGGCAGCCGGAATGGGCCGTGTCGCTCGTCCTGGTGCTCGTCGGCGTCGGCATGACGGTGGGCAACGTGGTCGGCGGGGCGCTCGCCGACAAAGACCTGCGGTTCTGGCTCTTCGTCGGCCTGCTCGCGCTCGGCGCGGCGTCCGTCGGGCTCGCGCTCACCGCCGGATGGATCGTCACGCTCGTGGTCTTCGCCTTCCTCGTCGCGTTCTGCGGCGCCGCCCTGAGCCCTGGCATCCAGACCCGGCTGATGGACGTCGCCGAAGACAACCAGTCCATCGCCGCCGCGCTGAACCACTCGGCGTTGAACATCGGCAACAGCCTCGGTGCGTTCCTCGGCGGCCTCGCGATCGCCGCGGGCCTGGGGCTCGTGGCCCCCGCCTGGGTGGGCGCGGTGCTGGCCCTCGGCGGGCTCATCGTCGCCGTCGTGTCGTACCGCGTCGAGGACCGTTCGGGTCGTCACCCCGAGCACCGGATGCCGGCCGCCGAGGCCGCGACCACCGCGATCACCGGCTCGATCCCGACGCAGGGCTGAGCCCGGCGGCGCCCGCGCCGCGCCCTAGCCCGTTGAGTGTCCAAGACACGCCGTAGAGCGCCCGGCGGTTACGGCGTGTCTTGGACAGTCAACGCGAGCGCGGCACAGCCCGACCGCGAGTGGCGCGAGCGGGACGGATGCCGGGGGCCCGGCATCCGGAATCGTCAGGTCGCGAGCAGGCGGCGGAGGTGCGTGGCGACGGCCGCGGTCTCGATCAGGAAGCCGTCGTGGCCGAAGTCGCTCGCGAGGACCACCGCCTCGTCGCCGTCGAGCGTGTTCGGGATGCCGCGCGCGATGCGGTGCTGACCGTCGATCGGGAACAGACGGTCGCTGTCGATGCCGAGCACGAGCGTCGCGGCGGTGACACGACGCAGAGCGTCTTCGACGCCGTCGCGGTCGCGCCCGACGTCGTGGGAGTTCATCGCCTCGACGAGGGTGAGGTAGCTGTTCGCGTCGAAACGCCGCGTGAACTTGTTGCCGTGGAAGTCGAGGTACGACTCGACCGCGAAACGGCCACCGCGCCCGAGCGGGCTCACGCCCGACTGCCACGACCGCTGGAAACGCTGGTTGAGCTCGGTGGGGCTGCGGTAGTTCAGCAGCGCCATGCGGCGGGCGAGGGCGAGTCCGCGGTGCGGGCCGTCGCCGTCGCCGGAGTCGTAGTACTCGCCGCCCGCGAAGCGCGGGTCCATCCGGATCGTGTCGAGCTGCACCGAGTTGAGCGCGATCTGGTCGGCGGTGGTGATGGGCGGGGCCGACAGGATCGCGGCGCGCTCCACCCGGTCGGGGTGCCCGACCGCCCATTCGAGGGCGTGCATTCCGCCCATCGATCCACCGATCACCGCGGCCCAGCGGTCGATGCCGAGCGCGTCGGCCAACTGCGCCTGAGCGCGGACCTGGTCGCGGATGGTCAGGTAAGGGAAGCGCGACGCCCACTCGTAACCGTCGGGCGCGATGCTCGCCGGTCCCGTCGAGCCCTGGCATCCGCCGAGCATGTTGGGAGCGACGACGAACCACCGGTCGGTGTCGATCGCGGCTCCCGGGCCGACGAGATCGCTCCACCAGCCGGCGGTCGGGTGGCCCGGACCTGCCGCTCCGCGCACGTGGCTGTCGCCGGTCAGGGCGTGCAGCACGATCACGGCGTTGTCGCGTGCGGTGGAGAGCTCACCCCACGATTCGTACGCGAGACGGAACGCCGGAAGGGACTCGCCGTTCTCGGGCGCGAACGCTCCGAAAGCGGCGAAACGGCGCTCGCCCACCGGGTCGCCGTCGCGCCAGGCGCCCGTCGCGGGAGGACGGCCGAGCAGGGAGCGGGCGTCGGCCTCCGTGATCGGTGCCGAGGGCACCGTGTCTTCGGAGATCTGCCAGTCCATGGCATCCATTCTCTCCGGTCCGGTGGAGCCTCACCGGACTGTTACGGCGATGTCGGAACCGCGGTCTACGATGCCACGCATGGGGACATGGAGCGCGAAACCGTTCGGAAACGACAGTGCCGCCGACTGGGCGTACGAGCTCGACGACGCGAGCGACTGGAGCGTCGTGAGCGACGCCCTGCGCGTCGCGACGGAGTCGGCGCCGGCAGACCTCGACTCCGACGACGCGGTGACGGCGATCGCCGCGGCAGAGGTCGTGGCGCGGGGCCGGGGGCGGGTGACGGACTCCGCCGAGAGCGTCGAGGCGTTCGTGGCGCGGGTGTCGCCGCCGTCTGCCGAGCTGGTGGACCTCGCCGCTTCGGCGCTCGCCGTCGCGACGTCCGGCGAGGGCGAGCTCGCTGATCTGTGGGAGGGCGATCCCGAGTGGCTCGCCGAGAACGAGAGGCTGCGCGCGGCGCTCACCACCGACTGAGCGCCTTGTCCAGCCCCCGCTCTCCGCAAGCGGGGGTGGGGATGATCGCCGCATGGCGACCTTCCTCCTCATCGCGGCGTCGAGCGACATCGGCCGCGCGACCACGACGCGACTGCGCGACGCGGGCCACCGCGTCCTGACCACGGCACGGGACTCTTCGGTCATCGAGCCCGACTTCGTCCTGGATGCCACCGACTTCGACGCCGTCGACCGGGTGGTGCGCGAGGCGGGCGAGCTCGACGGCATCGCGGTGTTCGCGGGATCGATGCTGCTCAAGCCCGCGCACCTGATCTCGCGCGAACAGTACGACGGCCTGATCGCCGCGTCGCTGACGACCGCGTTCGCCGCGGTCCGAGCCGCGGGGGCCCACCTGCGCGGCGGCGGGGCGGTCGTGCTGGTCTCGTCGGCGGCGGCGCTCGCGGGGCTTCCGAACCACGACGGGATCGCGGCGGCCAAGGCCGGGGTGATCGGGCTGACGCTGTCGGCCGCGGCGAGCTACGCGGCCCACGGTCTGCGGGTGAACGCGGTCGCCCCCGGCCTCGTCCAGACGCGCTTGACCGAGAAGCTCACCTCGAGCGACCTGTCGCGGAAGGTGTCGGAGGTGATGCACCCGCTGGGCCGCCTCGGCGAGCCGGATGACGTCGCCCGTGCGGTGGAATTCTTGCTGTCGCCCGAGAACGCCTGGATGACCGGCCAGGTGCTCGGCGTCGACGGGGGTCTCGGGAGCCTCCGGCCGCGGCAGAAGGTGTGACGGAGGGAGGGGCAGGGACGGAGGGAGGAGGATCTCGCGGCGCGGGTCCTCCCGGCATCCCACGCCCTCCGCTCGTCACCGGAATGCCCGGCACCGGCACGGGGTGGCGCACACGACGACGCCCCGACCCGGCCGAAGCCGGATCGGGGCGTGTCTGCGCGAGGGTCAGGCGCGAGCGGCCTCCGACAGGCGGCGCGCGGCGGCGAGGGCCTGGTCGAGGTCGGCCTTGAGGTCGTCGATGTTCTCGAGACCCACCGACAGGCGCACGAGACCGGGGGTCACGCCCGCGGTCAGCTGCTGCTCGGGGGTGAGCTGCGAGTGCGTGGTCGACGCGGGGTGGATGACGAGCGAGCGCACGTCGCCGATGTTCGCGAGGTGGCTGAAGAGGTTCAGCGAGTTGACGAACTCGCGACCCGCCTCGACGCCGCCCTTGAGCTCGAACGACAGCACGGCGCCGACGCCCTTGGGGGCGTAGTTGTTCGCGGCGGCGTACCAGGGCGAGGTGGGAAGCCCCGAGTAGTTGACGCTCGCGACATCGTCGTGGCTCTCGAGCCACTCCGCGATCTCCTGCGCGTTCTGCACGTGACGCTCGATGCGCAGCGACAGGGTCTCGATGCCCTGGATGAGCTGCCACGCGCTCTGCGGCGAGATCGAGGCACCGAGGTCGCGCAGCAGCTGCACGCGCGCCTTGATGATGTAGGCCAGGCCGTCGCCGACCGCCTGCGTGTAGACCGCTCCGTGGTACGAGGGGTCGGGCGTGGTCAGGCCCGGGAAGCGCTCGGAGTGCTCCGACCACGGGAAGCGGCCGCCGTCGACGATGACACCGCCGATGGTGGTGCCGTGCCCGCCGAGGAACTTCGTCGCCGAGTGCACGATGATGTCGGCCCCGTGCTCGAAGGGACGGATGAGGTACGGCGTCGCGATCGTGTTGTCGACGATGAGGGGGACGCCGGCCTCGTGCGCGACGTCGGCGACCGTGCGGATGTCGAGCACGTTGATCTTCGGGTTGCCGATCGTCTCGGCGAAGAACAGCTTCGTGTTCGGGCGGATCGCGGCACGCCACTCTTCGGGGTCGTCCTGGTTCTCGACGAAGGTCGTCTCGATACCGAGCTTGGCGAGGGTGTACTTGAAGAGGTTGTACGTGCCCCCGTAGATCGAGCTCGACGACACGATGTGGTCGCCGGCCTGCGCGATGTTGAGCACCGCGAACGTCTCGGCTGCCTGGCCGCTGGCGACGAGGAGGGCGCCGGTGCCGCCCTCGAGGCCCGCGACGCGCTGCTCGACGACGTCTTGCGTGGGGTTCTGGATGCGCGTGTAGATGTTGCCGAACTCGGCCAGCGCGAAGAGGTTCGCGGCGTGGTCGGCGTTGTCGAAGACGTACGACGTGGTCTGGTAGATCGGGGTGGCGCGGGCCTTCGTCACCGGGTCGGGCTGCGCGCCCGTGTGGATCTGCTTGGTCTCGAAACGCCAGTTCTCGGGTGCCGACATGGCTGCTCCTCTGGTCTGGGGGCCGAGGCGGTCGCCGTGGCCTTCTGAGAGCGTAGGGATCCCCTCCGACACCGACAACCGCCGGGGTCACGGGCCGTAATACCACCGTCACACGCGGTCACGGCCCTGCCGGCTCGACGTCGGAGGGGACGAGTAGCGTGGATGCCATGACGCGACGCGCAGTGGTGACCGGGGCCAGTTCGGGTATCGGAGAGGCGACCGCTCGCCTCCTGCGCGCGCGGGGGTGGGACGTCGTGGGCGTCGCCCGCCGCGCCGACCGACTCGTGGCTCTCGAGGCCGAGACGGGGGTCGTCGCCCGCGCGGCCGACCTGACCGACGCCGACGACATCACGGCCCTGAGCGACTGGCTCGACGAGACCGGCGGGGTCGACGCCCTCGTGCACGTCGCCGGTGGGGCGCGCGGCAGCGACCGCGTCGAAGACGGCGATCCCGATGACTGGCGCTGGATGTTCGAGGCCAACGTCCTCTCGTCGCAGCGGCTCGTGGCATCCCTCCTGCCTTCGCTGCGCCGCGCCGCCGACGCCGCCGGGCACGCCGACCTGCTCTTCGTCACCTCGACCGCCGCCCAGACCGCCTACCCCGGTGGCGGCGGGTACAACGCCGCGAAGGCCGGCGAATCCATGCTCGTGCACGCGCTGCGTCAGGAGCTGAACGGCGAGCCCCTCCGCGTGATCGAGATCGCGCCGGGCATGGTCCGCACCGAGGAGTTCACGCTGAACCGGCTGGGTGGCGATCAGGATGCCGCCGACAAGCTCTACGAGGGCGTCGAGGCGCCGCTCGTGGCCGACGACGTCGCCGACGTGATCGCGTACGCCCTCGACGCCCCGGGGCACGTGAACCTCGACCTCGTGACCGTGCGGCCGGTCGCTCAGTCGGCCCAGCACCTGTTGGCGCGGGGACCTCTGCGAACCCGGTGACGCAGAGCCCGCTGTCGTGACCGAGCCGACGACGCTCGACGTCGAGGCGCTGCGTGCGCGCCCGAGCCGTGCCGAGCTCCGGGAGTTCTGGGCGCGGTTCCGGCGGGAGTACCCGCGCGTCCGCGACCCCGAGAGGAGGGGGCGGCGGGCCGTCTTCACCTTCCTCCTGATCGTGTCGACGATCGGCGCGCTGGGGTCGTGGGCCACCATCACGTCGGAGATCCGCCACGGCGGGTCCGACGAGGTCCGGCCGATGGCCCTGTTCGCGTTCATGTTCCTCGGGGTGTTCGTCTTCAGCGTGTGGGGCGTCATCCGCACGGCCAAAGGGCGCACGCGCCCCCGCGAACACTGGGCCCTCGCGCACTTCGCGGAAGACAACGGCCTCATCTACACCCCGGGTCCGCGCTCGGGCACGATGCGCGCGTGGTGGAGCATCACGGGCCACACCGTCTCGCGGGCGATGACGCGCGAGAACGCGGACGGGCGGACCGTCGAGTGGGCGGACTACGAGATCCGCAACGCCACCCGCCGGTTCACCTACCCGCCCGTGGGCGGGTGGATCAGGATCGGCCTCCGGCGCCCGCTGCCGCACATCATCGTGCGCGCGGCCCGGCGCGGAACCCGCGCGTTCGCGGTGGCGGCCGTCCCCGACTCGGCCCAGAGGCTCTCGCTCGAGGGCGACTTCGACGAGCATTTCGACCTGTACTGCCCCGAGGGGTACGAGGCGGATGCGCTCTACCTGTTCACGCCCGATGTCATGGCCCAGGCGATCGATGACGCGGGCGGATGGGACATCGAGATCGTCGACGATCTGCTCCTTCTCGTGCACCCGCGCGATGTCGTCACGACCGACCCGGAGCGGTGGGTCGAGGTCATGCGCACCGCGGACGCCTTCGCCGCGAAGCTCGAGCAGTGGGAGCGCTGGCGCGAGGGCCAGCTCCGAGACGACCCCGCGGTGACGGGGCTCCGGCGCGACACCGGTGAGGTGGCGCCGGCCGGTCGCCGTCTGAGGACGTCGTGGGGCCTCGCGGCCTGGGTGTCGTTCGGCATCGTCGTGGCGCTGGTCGTCGGGTTCTTCCTCCTCGGGCGCCCCTGAACGGCGAGGATCAGCTCACGTCGCCCTGCGCGGCGCGCGCATCCACCTCGGCCTCGGGGCGGTCGGCGAACGCGACGCGGGGGACGAAGAGCAGCAGCACCGCCGCGGCGAACCCGCCGGCGGCGCAGATCGACCACACGGTCAGGTAACCCGCGAGGGGAGCGGCCGTCGCCGCCACCGCCGAGCCCGCCCCGGCCGCCAGCACCACCCCGAACACCGCGGACGACATCGTTCCGCCCACGGTCTTCGTCGTGTTCGTGAGAGCGGATGCCACACCCGTCTGCCCGCGCGGTGCGGCGGCGGCGGCTGCCGCGGGCATCGCCGCGACGAGCGCTCCCGAGCCGAGCCCGGCGATCGCGAGGCACATCAGCACCTGCCACAGCTCGACGTGCAGGGGGAGGAGCAACGCGTATCCCGCACCGACGAGGACCGCCGCGCCGATCAGCACCGCCCGCGGACTCGCGCGGCGCGAGGTCACGGCGAACAGCACGGCCCCCACGATGAGCGAGACGAGGTAGACACCGATCACGTTCGAGCGGTCGGTGGCATCCAATCCCAGTCCGTACCCGAGCGCCCGGTCGGTTCCGGCGTACGTGGCGAGGGGGCCCTGCGCGCCGAGCAGGCTGATGCCGACGAGGAAGGCGGTCGTCTGCACCGGCCACATCTCGGGGCGACGGAGGACGCGGATGTCGACCGCCGGATCGGGCTGACGCAGCTCGAACAAGACGAAGATCGCGCCGAGTGCGACGCCCGCGACGAGGAGCGCACCGATCGCGACGGGTCCGGGCCCCTCCGGCAGCCGGACGAACGAGAGGGCGCCCGTGACGCACAGGAGTGCACCCGCGAGGATCGCGAAGCCGCCGACATCGAGTCGCCGCGGGTCGGAAGTACGCTCCGACTCGGGAACGCCCAGCCAGATGACGAGGCAGACGAGGGTCACCACCACCGCGGGGACGGCGAGGGCGAGTCGCAGGTCTCCGCCCGTCGCGGCGAACAGGCGGCCGGCAGCGAGAGCGCCGATGATGGCGCCCGCTTGCAGGCCGACGACGAGCAGGCCCGCGGCGCTGCGGGTGCGCGAGACGCCGCGCTGGAGGCGTCGGCCGCGGTCGAAGATGAGGGCGATCTCGAGCGGCAGCCATACGACGTAGAACCCCTGCAGCGCCCACGCGAGCAGGAACGACGTGAACGAGTCGGCGAAGACGAGCCACCAGCTGGCCGCGGCGGTCGCGATCGCGGACGCGAGCAGGATGCGCTTGTGCCCGAACATGTCGCCGAGCTTGGCGAGGATCGGGAGGACGAGCGCCGACAGCAGGAGCTGGGCGGCCTCGAACCAGTTGACGTCGGCATCGCGGATGCCGAGATGCACGACGATGTCCGGCAGCAGCGGCACGTAGTACCCCTGCAGGATGCCGCTGGCGAGCTCGACCACGACGAACCAGCCGATGAGACCCGCGGTCACCCCGAGCGCGGACCCGCGCACCCGGCCGACCGCGCCGGAGACGCGCGACATGGCGCGACGATAGCACCGCGGGGGCGTGGCATCCGGTAGTCGCTTTCGCGAGCGCGCGGCGCGAGAGCGGCGGCCCGCGCCCTAGGGTGAAAGCAGTCGATGAGAGGAGTCCGGCGTGACGGACGAGCGTGAGCGGTTGAGCTGGGACGATTTCGGAGCGGCGACCCGCGACATCTCGCGAGCGATCGTGGCGGATGGCTTCGAGCCCGAGGTCGTCGTCGCGATCGCACGCGGCGGACTGCTCCCCGGTGGCGCGATCGCCTACGGCCTGGGAGCCAAGAACTGCGGGGCGCTGAACGTCGAGTTCTACACCGGGGTCGGCACGGTGCTCGACGACCCCGAGGTCCTCCCTCCCGCCCTCGACCTGTCGTACCTGAGCGGGCGCCGCGTGCTCCTCGTCGACGACGTCGCCGACAGCGGCCGCACGCTGGACCTCGCCGTGAAGCTCCTCACCCGGCACGGTGCCGAGACGCGATCCGCGGTGATCTACACCAAGCCGTCGACGATCATCACGCCCGATTACTCGTGGAAAGACACCGACCTGTGGATCGACTTCCCCTGGTCGTTCCAGGGGTCGGTGCACGAAGAAGACGCGGCGTGACGGCGAAGTCTCTCGTCGAGCTCGCGGATGCCGGGCTGATCAACGCGTCGTGGGTCGAGCCGCTGGCCCCGGTGGCCGCCGACATCGCCGCGATCGGTGAGCGTCTGCGCAGCGAGGCTAAGCCCTATCTGCCGGCGGGGGACCTCGTGCTGCGGGCATTCCGCACGCCGATCGACGCGGTGCGCGTGCTGATCGTCGGCCAGGATCCGTACCCGACGCCCGGGCATCCGATTGGCCTGTCCTTCGCGGTCGACCCGCACGTCCGGCCGCTGCCCCGCAGCCTCGGGAACATCTACCGCGAGCTGTCCGACGATCTCGGCATCTCGCCCGCTCCCCACGGCGACCTCTCGGCATGGGCGGCGCAGGGCGTCATGCTCCTGAACAGGGTGCTGACGGTGGCGCCGGGAGCCCCGGCTTCCCACCGCGGCTGGGGCTGGGAGCGTGTCACCGAGCACGCGATCCGCTGCCTCGTCGCGCGCGACGCCCCGCTGGTGGCGGTGCTGTGGGGCCGGGACGCCATGAACCTCACGCCCCTGCTCGGCGACACGGCGATCGTCTCGTCGCCGCATCCGTCACCCCTGTCGGCGAGTCGCGGGTTCTTCGGGTCGAAGCCGTTCTCGCGGGTCAACGCGCTGCTCGAGGAACAGGGCGCGGAGCCCGTGGACTGGCGCCTTCCGGCCTGAGGACGTCCTCGCGCGGCTGGGGTCGACGCGGCTCGGGTCATACGCCCGAAACGCCTGTCTGCGTAGAGTGGCGTGCGTGCTGGAAGAAGAGTACGAGAAGAGCCGTCGGCGGCTGCCGGCGCACCTGCGTCGCGCACCCGAGCCGGAACGCCCCTTCTCGTACGAGATCCGCCCCGCGACGGAAGCGGACATCCCCGACATCCGCGAGATCTACAACTACTACGTCCGCAACTCCGTGGTCACCTTCGACGAGAAGGCGTGGTCGATCGCCAAGTGGCGCGACAAGTTCGCGACGCTGAAGCGGCTCGGACTTCCGTTCCTCGTGGCGGAGTCGCCGAGCGGCCAACTGCTCGGATACGCGCTCGTGCAGCCGTGGCAGTCGAAGTCCGCCTACCGCTACACCGTCGAGAACTCGATCTACCTGGGCCAGGCGGCCGCGGGCAAGGGGCTCGGCCGCGCGCTGCTTGAGGCGCTGATCGCGGCGTGCCAGGATCTCGGCATCCGAGAGATGGTCGCCGCGATCAGCGACAAGGGCGCCGACGCGTCGATCGCCCTGCACGAGAAGCTCGGCTTCACCGAGGTGGGCCGTATGGGTCGCGTCGGCTTCAAGTTCGGCCGGTGGCTCGGCGTGGTCTACCTGCAGAAGAGCATCCCGTCGAAGAAGAAGCGGCGGAAGCTGTTCGGCTGAGCCGCGCGCGGTGTCGGCGGCAGGGAGGCGGGCGGAACTCCTGAGTTTCCGCCCCGGATGCGGCGTGCCGCGCTTGCGGGAGGATCGACGTCCGGTTTCTCAGGAGTTCTGCCCGCTCGGTCGGTCCTGAACCGCGATCCGGCGCACTTCGTCGACGAGCGACCGCCACGGCCCCTCGACCTGCTGGTCGCTGAGCCGCGCCTGGCGCACCGCCGTGTCGCCACGACGCACCTCGATGCGCCACTGGAACCGATCGGCCCCGGTGGCGGGGGTCGGAGGCGCATCCCACGGGCAGCTCTCGACGAGCTCGCGCCAATGCGGGGCCCGGTCGGGATCGGGTTCCGCCCGCCACTGCTTCGACAGGCCGGCGATCCCACCGGAGCGAACCACCACGATGGCGAAGCGTTCGTCGGTGTCAGGCTGCGGCATCCTCCTCGACGCCGACCCCGGCCCACGCGGCGCGGACGGCGGCGACCTCCTCCGACTCCTCACCGTACTCGGTCGCCGCCGCGGCCAGGGTGGCGCGGGCAAACGCGGCGAAGTCGGCCGTGGGCGAGAGCGTTCCGGCGGTCAGGGTGCGGTACCAGATGAGGCCCGCACGCTCCCACGCGAACCCGCCGAGCTGGGTCGCGACCAGGAAGAAGGCCCGGTTGGGGATGCCGGAGTTGATGTGTACACCGCCGTTGTCGTCGTCGGTCTCGACGTAGTCACGCATGTGCCCCGGCTGCGGGTCCTTGCCGAGGACGTCGTCGTCGTACGCGGTACCCGGCGCCTTCATCGACCTCAGCGCCTCGCCCTGGACGGCCTCGGCGAAGATGCCGGACCCGATCAGCCACGACGCCTCGTCGGCCCGCTCGCCGCGGTGGTGCTGCTCGGCGAGTGCCCCGAACACGTCCGACAGCGACTCGTTCAGCGCACCCGACTGCCCCTGGTACTCGAGGCCCCCGGCGGCCTCGGTCACCCCGTGCCCCAGCTCGTGCGCGATGACGCTCAGTGATCGCGTGAACCCCACGAACACCTCGCCGTCGCCGTCGCCGAAGACCATGCGCTCGCCGTTCCAGAACGCGTTGTCGTAGTCGTCCCCGAAGTGGACGGTCGCGAGCAGCGAGCCGCCGGCGGCGTCGATGCCGTCGCGAGCGAAGGCGTCCCAGAAGAAGTCGTACGTGGCCCCGAGGCCGTCGTATGCCTCGTCGACGGCGCTGTCGACGGACGGCGGCTCGTCTTCACTGCGCACCCGGCGGCCGGGCAGGTTCTCGGTGTTCCGTGCGTCGGAGACGACCCGGTCGGGTGCCGGTACGGCCTCGGCGACGAGCGCATCGCCGTCGATCGACAGGCGCAGCCGTCGACGGGTGGCACGCTGCGGCCGCGGCATCGCGAGCGTCTTCCGCGCGGCGGCGGCCGCTCGCGCGAGACGGGGGTCATCGGTCGAGGCGAGCCGATCGAGCAGGAAGGGGGGAACGATTCCGGGGATCATGCGCCGAGGCTAGCGCCGACCTCCGACGTTGAGACATCCCTTGTCCACAGTTGCGCGAAGAGTCCGCGGGCGCCGGGGCGCGGCATCCGTCGCCCCGAGCACGGGACGAGACGAGGACGGGTCGGCTCTCGCGGTTCTCGTGCCTCGGTCGCCGGCACGCCCAGGTGCCCGACCTCGCGCGTGGCGCCAAAGTGATCCGTGCGCTCAGCGCGGAAGCGTCGGAACGGATGCCAACAGTTGCCGCGTGTACGCGGCCTGGGGCTGCAACAGCACCTTCTCGGTCGGTCCCTGCTCGACGACGCGGCCGTCCTTCATGACGACGACCTGGTCGCACACGTTCTGCACCACACCGATGTCGTGCGAGACGAGCAGGAGCGTCAGGTCTTCTTCCGCGCGCAGGCGGGCGAGCAGCCGCAGGATCTGCGCGCGCACGGTCACGTCGAGCGCCGACAGCGGCTCATCGCCGACGAGGATGCGCGGGCGGTGCACGATCGCGCGCGCGAGGGCGATCCTCTGGCGCTGGCCTCCCGAGAACTCGTGCGGGAAGCGCGCGGCGATGTCGGCATCGAGCCCGACCTGCTCGAGCACCTCGCGCACGCGCGCGCGCCGGTCGCCCTCGATGCCGAGCGCCCAGAGCGGCTCGCCGACGATCCGGCCGACGCTCATGCGGGGGTCGAGCGAGGCGTACGGGTCCTGGAAGACGATGCCCGTCGCCCGCCGCAGCCAGTGCAGCGACCGGGCCGACCCGCGCGCGTCGACGGCCCGACCGTCGACCTCGACGGTGCCGGTCGTCGGCACGTCGAGACCCAGCAGCAGGCGGACGAGCGTCGATTTGCCCGATCCCGATTCGCCGATGACACCCACGGCGGAGCCCGCGCGGACCGTCAGGTCGACGTCGTCGAGACCGACCGTGCGTTCGGGCCGGCCGAAGCCGCGGCGGGGTGCGGGGTAGCTCCGCGACAGGCCGCGCGCGTGGATCAGCGTCTCGCTCACGGCGCCTCCTCGTCCGCGAAACCTTCGCCGTGCGCGAACGTGGGCGGATCGTCCGGGGTCCCGGCATCCCGACCAGGATGCTCCGGATGCCACAGCGTCGCCGTCGCATCCCGCAGCAGGGCCTGCGTGATCGGGGACGACGGTGCGCGCAGCAGCTCCGAGACCTCGCCCCGCTCGACCACGCGTCCGTGCTCGAGGACGACCGCGTGGGTCGCGACCTGCGCGAGGACCGCGAGGTCGTGGGTGATGAAGACGAGCGACATCCCGGCATCCTGGACCAGTTCACGCAACAGCGAGAGGACACCGGCCTGGATGGTCACGTCGAGAGCGGTGGTCGGCTCGTCGGCGATGAGCAGACGCGGACGGCATGCGAGTGCCATCGCGATCGCGACCCGCTGACGCTGACCGCCCGAGAGCTGGTGCGGGTAGCGCGACACGATGCGCTCGGGGTCGGGCAGGGCCACGCGCTCGGCCTCGATGACGGCGCGTCGGAGCGCTTCACGACGCGAGACCCTCTCGTGGATGCGCACGGATTCGCCGATCTGTCGGCCCACCGTGTGGAGGGGGTTCAGGGCGGTGCGGGGCTCCTGGAAGACCATGCCGATGTCGTCGCCGCGCAGGCTCGCGAGGTCGCGATCCGGAAGGCCGAGGATCTCGCGGTCGTTCCAGCGGACGCTCCCCGTCGCGCGGGCGCCGTCCGGGAGCAGCCCGAGGATCGCGAGGGCCGTCAGGGACTTCCCTGACCCCGATTCGCCGATCAGACCGACGCGGGCACCGTCGGGCACCTCGAACGAGATCCCGTCGACGACGGCGCGACCGTCGATCTCGACGCGCAGGTCGGTCACCCGGAGACTCACGCGACCACCCCCGGCACATGGGTGCGAGCGGCGGACGTGCGCTCGGCGAGCGTCGGATCGGCGGCCTCGCGGAGAGCGTCTCCGAGCAGATTGAGTCCGAGCACGGTGAGGGTGATCGCGAGCCCCGGCCACACCACCGTCAGCGGGTGCACGGCGATGTAGGCCTGCAGGTCGTTGAGAAGCACCCCCCACGACGGCTGGGTGATCGGGGCGCCGAAGCCGAGGTACGACAGGCCCGCCTCCGCGAGGACGGCGACGGCCATGCCCCACGACAACTGCACGATGAAGACGGGCGCGACGTTCGGGAGCAGGTGCCGCGTGAGGTTCTGCCACGTCGTGAGCCCGCTCGCGCGCCCCGCCAGGACGAAGTCGCTCTGCAGCACCCGGCGCAGCTCCGGTCGGGTGACGCGCGCGATGTTCACGCCGAAGCCGATCCCGACGGCCCAGATCACCACGGCGAGCGAGCCGCCCCATACGGCCGAGATCATCATCGCGATGATCAGCACGGGGAAGGCGACGAGGATGTCGACGAGCACCGCGACGCTTTCGCGGATCCACCGGGCGGTGAGCGAGCCGAGAGCGGCGAGGGCGATGCCGAGCACCGAGGCGACGACCCCGGCGCCCACCGCGACCGCGATCGTCGTGCGCGTGCCGGCCATGAGGAGGCTCGCGATGTCGCGGCCGTTGTTGTCGGTGCCGAGTACGTGCGGCCAGGACGGGTCGGTCCAGCGCGCGCGGGCATCGACCGCGGCGGGGTCGAACGGCGTCCACACGAACGAGACGAGGGCGACCACGACCAGCAGAACGACGATCAGGATGCCGAACCGCCCGGTGCCGAGGGCCCAGAGACGTCTGAGGGTGCTCACGAGGCCTCCCTCTGCCGGGGGTCGATCAGCCGGTGGACGAGATCGACGACGAAGCCGACGATGAGCACGAAACCGGTCAGGGCGAGCAGCTCTCCCTGCACCTTGGGGAGGTCGCGCGCCGCCACGTCGGCGACCAGCATGCGCCCCACGCCGGGGAGGGTGAACAGCTGCTCGATGACGACAGCGCCCACGATGATCCCCGCGATCTGGAGCCCCAGCACCGTGATGATCGACAGGCCCACGTTGGGCAGGCCGTGGCGCAGCAGTGCCCGCGTCCGGGTGAGGCCCTTCGCGGCCGCCGTGCGCACGTAGTCCTGGCCGAGCGCCTGCAGGGTCGCGCTCCGCACGAAGCGGAGGAGCATCGCCCCCTCGACCACGCCGATCGTCACCGCCGGCAGCACGAGCGCCCGGAACGCCGCAGCCGGATCGTTCCAGCCGGCACGGGGGAAGCCCTGCGGTGGGAGCCACCCCAGCCACACGGCGAACACGACGACGAGCATCATCCCCGCCCACACGACGGGGACGGCCGCGAGAGCCTGCGCCCCCACGCTGATCGCGGTCCCGCCCGCGCTCCGACGGCCCAGGGTCGACATCACTCCGAGGGGGATGCCGACGACGAGGGCCACCGTGAGCGACATCGCCGCGAGGGGCACGGTCACCTGCGCCTTGCTGAGCAGCTCGCTCATCACCGGCGTGCCGGTGAGAAGCGAACTGCCGAGGTCGCCGCGGAAGAGTCCGCCGATCCAGTCGAGGTACTGCTGCCACAGCGGGACGTTCAGCCCGAGCCTCTCGCGCAACGCGGCGACCTGCTCGGGGCTCGCCTGCGTGCCCCCGACCAGCTGGGCGACGTCGCCCGGGAGCACCCGGAGCGAGAGGAAGATCAGCGCGCTGGCCACGGCCAGGCCCAGCACGAGCAGGCCCAGCCGTGTCAGCGCGTAGCGGATCACTCCGACGAGACGGTCACGCCCGCCAGCGGCAGGCGCACGTTCAGCGAGTTCTTCGGGAAGTTCGACACGTTCGTGGCGACCGCGGTGCGCGGGGCCGAGAGAAACAGCCAGTCGGCGGCATCCTGATCATCGACGATCTGCGCGGCTTCGGCGAGGAGGTCGGACGACTGCTGGTCGTCGGTGCTCGCCAGGGCCTCCGCGTACAGTCGCTGGACCTCGGCGTTGTCGAAGCCGAAGTAGTAGGTCGGGTCGGCCCAGTTGCCGAAGTCCCGGGCCTCGACGTGGCGCACGAAGCTCAGGTCGTAGTCGTGGTTGGTGTACACGTCGGTCAGCCACGTGGAGAAGTCGACGGAGTCGACCTTGAGCGTGACTCCCACATCGGCGTACGACGACACGAGGAAGGTGGCGAGCGTGCTCGGGTAGACGTTCGGGATCTTCAGCGTGAGCGTGAGGTTGTCGGCCCCCGCCTCGGCGAGCAGCTCGCGCGCACGATCGGGGTTGTACGACACGCTGCCCGTGAGGTCTTCGTAGCCGGGGTCGAGCGGGGGGATCGGACCGTTCAGCGGCTGCGCCGTGACCAGCGTTTCGACGAGCGCGTTGTGGTCGACCGCGAGACGCAGGGCCTCGCGCACGCGCTGGTCGTTCAGGGGGGCGCGCTGGTTGTTGAACGCGAGGGTGCCCTTGTCGGTGGTGAGCCCGGACTCGATCGTGAAGTTGCCGGTCCCCTCGATCTGGCCCTGCAGGTCGGGGTCGATCTCGAGCGCGACATCGACGTCGCCGCTGACCGCCGCATTGGTGGCCGCGCTCTGGTCGGGGATGTAGTCGAGCACGACTTCGGCGACTCCCGCCTTGTCGCCCCAGTAGCCGTCGTACCGGGCGAGCGTGAGGCTCTGTCCCGTGTTCCACGACGCGACGCGGAAGGGACCCGTGCCGTTCTCGGCGGTTTGGAGGCTCGTCGTGTCGCCGTTCTTGAAGATCAGGCCCGCGCGACCCGTCAGCGCGAACAGGAAGTCGATGTTGGGCTTCGCGAGCGTGACGACGACGGTGGACGCGTCGGGGGAGGAGAGGGATGCCACATTCGCGAGGTCGGCGCTGCTCTGCACCGTCGCGTCGTCTTTCGCGGTCTGCAGCGAGGTGACGACGTCGTCGGCGGTGAGCGCGCTGCCGTCGTGGAACGTGACGCCCTGACGGAGCGTGAACGTGTACGTCAGACCGTCGGGCGAGACGTTCCACTCGGTGGCCAGCGCGGGCACGATCGCGTTGTTCTCGTCGCCGTTGCGGGTCACGAGGCCCTGGTAGACGTTGTCGACGAGGGCTTGCTCGAGGGCGGCTCCGCTGGTGTGGCGGATGTCGAGGTTCGACGGCTCGAGCGACAGGCGCACCGTGAGAGTGGCGTTCGGGTCGGCCTCGCCGGTCGGGCCGGGCGCGGTGTTCGAGCCCGTGCACGAGGTGAGCAGCAGGGCTGAGATCAGGAGCGCGCTCGTGGCGAGGGCAGTGCGGCGCAGCATTGCGGGATGTCCTTTCGCAGGCCGAAGGCATCCGAGTGCTGTGGATGCCGTGCAGGGGTGCAAACAGCCTACTTTCACCCGTATTCCCCGCACGCCGTTGATGACGCCGCGCGACGCAGGATGACGCCGCGCGCAGGGCGTCAGTGCGCGGACGCGACCTCGCGGATCAGGGCGGCGAGACCGGCGGGGTCTTCCTCCTGGGCGTTGTGTCCGGTCGAGAGGACACGGACGTCGGCGGTCGGCACGCGCCGCACGAGCTCGTCGGCGTCGTCGGCGGTCACGAACCCGCGCTCGCCGCGGGCGAGGGTGATCGGGGAAGTGACCTGGGCCACGTCGTCCCAGCCCGTCGTCGCGAGCACCGCGCGCACGGCATCCGGGGTCGAGGGATCCGCCCCGGCGTTCACCGCGGCGGCGGCGAGGTGGGCGAAGTGGTGCTTCCACTCGACCCGCCCGTCGGGGCGCACGCGCGAGCTGTGGAACACCCCGCGTTCCGCGGCGGCGCGCGAACCGCCCAGACCGAACGACAGCGCGCGCTCCACCAGCTCGTCGCGCGACGCCCAGTCGGTGGGGCCGGCGAAGAACGCCCGCAGCTGCGCGGGACCGCCGCTCGGGTCGATGCCCGGCGTGATGTCGACGACGAGGAGTCGTTCGATGAGGTCGGGACGGGATGCCGCGACAGCGGCGCCCGTGAGACCGCCGAGCGAGTGGCCGATCAGCGTCTGCGGTCCCTCCGCCCATGTCTCGATCGCCGTCACCACGTCGGGGGCGAGGATGCGCGCGACGTAGGCGGCGTCTTCGCGCCACGACGAGTCGCCGTGCCCGGGGAGGTCGAGGGCGAGCGCGGGGAGCCCGAGGTGCAGCAGCGTCGTGTCCCACGTGTGGGCGTTCAGGCCCGCGCCGTGGAGGAGCGTCACCGCGGGGGGAGCGTCGCCCCACCGCAGACCGCTCAGGACGCGCCCGTCGTCGAGCGTCAGCTGCACGCGCTCGACGGTCGGTGTCGGGCGGCCGGCCTCGGCGGCCTGGGCGGGAAGGAACGAGAACTCGTCGACCTCGGGCATGGCATCCACCCTCCCACCCGCGCCCGCGGGCCGCCACTGCGCCGTCCCTTTCGGCGCCCGCGTCGCGCGCTCGCCGTAGGCTGTGGCCATGGGTGAGGAGAAGCGCGTTCATCTGTCGAAGAAGGCCCCCGAGGCGTACGCCGCGCTGCGATCGTTCTCGAGCACCGTTGGGCGGCTCGCCGCCGATGCCGGTATCGACGCGCGCTTGCGCGAGATCGTGCAGATCCACGCCTCCCAGCTCAACGGCTGCGCGTACTGCGTGCGTGCGCACGTCGACGCGGCGGTCAAGGCCGGCCTCGACGCCGACGTGATCGCGCAGATCGCCACCTGGCGGGAGTCGGGCGTGTTCGACGAGCGGGAGCGGGCGGCTCTCGAACTCACCGAGTCGTTCACCTTCATCCACGAGGACGGCATCCCCGACGACGTCTACGACCAGGCTGGCGGCATCCTGAGCGAAGCCGAGTACGTGGCGCTCTCGTGGATCCTCGTCGCGATCAACGCGTTCAACCGCGTGGCGATCGCGGGACGATACCCCGTCCCGCCGCGCGCGGCTCACGACCACGGGGAGACCGCGTGACGTCGCTGGTCTCGGGGGCGGCGAACTTCCGCGACGTCGGCGGGCTGCCCGCGGGTGACGGCCGGACGCGAGGCGGGGTCCTCTTCCGCTCCGGCAATCTCGTCGCGGTCGACGACGACGGCATCGACACGCTGCGCGCGCTGGGCATCCGCCGCGTCATCGACCTGCGCGATGGGACCGAGCTCGCCCACGCGCCGAGCCGCTTCGACGACCTGCCCGTGGAGGTGCAGCACGAGCCGCTGTTCCTCGGCTCCGTCGACTCGTTCTTCGCCCGTGACGTGACGCTCGACGAGCTCTACGCGGAGCTCGTCGAGGAGTCCGCCGATCGGATCGTGTCGGCGGTGCGCGGCATCCTGAAGGCCCAGCCCGTACTCGTGCACTGCACGGTGGGCAAGGATCGCACCGGGGTGACGGTCGCGATCGCGCTCGCGGCGGCGGGTGTCGACCGCGAGGCCGTGGTCGCCGATTACGCGCGTACCGAGGCCCTCCTGCCGCCCGAGCGCAACGCGGCCGTGTTGCGGGCGATCCGAGCGTTTCATCCCGAGAACGTCAACGCCGAGGCCCTGGCGACCCGGTCACCGGCCCCCGCGATGCGTGCTCTGCTGGACCGTCTCGATCGCGCGTACGGCTCACCCGCCGGATACCTCCGGGCCCACGGGATGAGCGACGACGAGGTGCGCCGCCTGCACGACGTGCTGATCGACTGAGCGATTGCTCGACGTCGCGATACAAAGCAGGAACTCAGGTTAGGCAACCCTTCTTCGCGGGTATAGTGGGGGCATCATGTCCCTTTCTTCCGAGCACAACGACGCCGCCTGCCGTGCGTCGCGGCACACCCGTGTGCAGCACCTCGTGACCGCCGACGAGACCTCTCTCGCCGAGCTCGAGGCCCTGCTGGCGACGCTGCCGATCTGCTCGACGGGGCGCGTGTTCATCGAGGTCCCCGATGCGTCGTGGATCGGCCGGATCGCGGCTCCCGCGCGCATGACCCTGACCTGGCTCGATCGCTCGCGCCGCGGTGGTGCGCCCGGAACGGGACGCTGCTGTGCCGCGGGCGAGGCTCTCGTGCGCGCCGTCTCGGGCTGGGCCGGCGAGATGCTGTGCTGCGACGACGACGACACCCGCATCTTCCTGCTGGGCGGATATCTCGGCACGGCCGAGATCGTGGACGAGCTCGTCGCCCGCCACGGCGTCGATGCGCAGTCGATCCACACGCCCGAGCGCTTCGGCCTCGCGACCGCGCGCTGAGCGCGGCCGAGGATCGGCTCGCTCGCGCGTGATTGGCGTGCCGCGCGCGTTTCGGCGCTGCATAAACGCGATCCGCGCGCATAAACGCGCTGTGCTCGTGTTTCTGTGAGTGGATGGCGTTTATGCGTGTGCACGGCGTCGCGTCGCACGGCGTGCGCGGGCCCGCGGAGCGCTGGGCCCCGGAGCGCCGGCGCGTGCGCGCTTTCGGTACGGCATAAACGCGATCCGCGCGCATAAACGCGCTGTGCTCGTGTTTCTGTGAGCGGATGGCGTTTATGCGCGTTCGGCGGCGGTGCCGTGCGCCGGCGCGCGGAGCGCCGGGGCGGCGGGGAACGAGGCGGCACCGACACCGCGCCGCCGCGAGACCGCGCCGCTCAGCTGCCCCGCGGCACGTAGTTGCCCTCGGCCAGCCCCGCCTCGATCTCGAAGCGGTTGCGCAAGGGGTCGCGGCCGGCGAGGGCGTAAAGGACCGGCATGAGGAAGCCGTAGCGCTGCCACTGGCGTTTGTGCACGGCCTCGTGGCCGAGCACGGTGTCGGTCGGGCGGGCGTCGCCGGTGAGGAAGCACCCGCCGACGCAGACGCCGCCGCGGGGATACGCCCACGAGGGGAGCCCGCGGAAAACCCACAGGCCGTGTCGCTTCTCGACGCGACCGGTGCTCCAGAGGGATCCCCACACCCATCCGACGGTGCAGCCGTACCAGTACCCGACGCGGCTGACGGGGGAGTCGAGCAGGAAGCCGGGAATGAAGCGGTCCCAGAAGCGCCCGCGCGCGACAGCCCGGTCGGCACGCTCACGCCATCCGGTGGGCGGTCTCGGGATCGGGCTCACGCCAAGGCCCCGATGAGCCGGAGGATCGTCCCCAGGTCGTCGACGGCGGCCGCGGGCGACGACGGCGAGAACTCGGTGAGCGTGGCCCCCGCGAGAGGCACCCGCTCTCGCAGAAGACGAAGGGATGCCACGACGTCGGTCGTGCGCGCGCCGAAGGGCTCGGGCAGGGCGACGCCGGTCATCTCCGCCGGGTCGAGCACGTCGAGGTCGACGTGCACGTACACACGGGAGGCTCCGGTCGCCTGCACCGCCTCGGCCAGCACCTCGGGGTCGGCGAGAGCGTCCGGCGCGATCACGCGGATGCCGTGCTCGTCGATGAAGCGCTGTTCCTCGGCATCCAGGGCCCGCGTTCCTGCGAGAACGATCCGGGACGGCGAGATTCCGGGCTCGAGGCGGTGGAGATCTTCACCGTCGCCGGTGATCGCGCGCAGAACCATCCCGTGGAACGCCCCGCTGGGGGAGGAGACGGGGGTGTTCAGGTCGGCGTGGGCGTCGATCCACACGACGGCGAGGTCGTCGCCCGCGACGGGGGAGACCGCGCCGAGGGCCACGCCGCAGTCGCCGCCGACGACGATCGCGGGATCGGCACTCGCGCGGACGGCGTCTTCGATCCGCTCGCGCATCCGCATCAGCGCGCTGAGCCGGTGGATGCCGGTGCCCTGCGCGTCGCCGGCCTCGGGTACGGCGTCGAGCACCGTGGTGGAGGCGCGCGGCAGGTCGCCCGCGATCGCCTCGGCCCCGTCGATGAGCTGCATCGCCCGAGACGAGGAAGATCCCTGCCACTGGGGAGCGACGATGAAACGCGCCATGGGTACCTCCGGAAGAGACCGAGAGTGCACCGCCCGGCGGGCCGGGCGATGCACTCTCGGAACGGATCAGACCTGGTCGGGGCTCGGGGCGTCGATCGCGGCCCGCTGCGGTCCGCCGACCTTGAGGGCGGCGAGGCGCGCCTCGACCTCGGTGAGCTCGCCCACGTCCTCCAGGGCGTTGAACTGCGCGTCGATGCTCGAAGCGGCCAGCTCCTGCTTTCCGGCGGCCAGGGCCTCCTGACGGCGGATCTTGTCTTCGAAGCGGCCGAGCTCGCTCGTCGGGTCGAGGACGTCGATCGAGCGGACCGCGTCGTGCACCTTGTTCTGCGCCTCGGCGACCTTCGCCCGTGCCGTGAGCTCGTTGCGCTTGGCCTTCAGCTGCTCGAGCTTGGTCTTCATGCCGTTGAGACCGTCTTTGAGCTTGTCGACGACCTCGGTCTGCGCGGCGATGGTCGGCTCGGCGGCCTTGGCCTCGCCCTCGGCGGTGATCTGACGCTGGAGGGCGATCTTGGCGAGGTTGTCGAACTTGTCGGCCTCGGCGATGTTGCCCGACGCGCGGAGCTCGTCGCCCTTGCGGCTCGCGGCGAGGGCCTTGTTGCCCCACTCCGCGGCGGCCTGGCGGTCTTCCTGGTGGTCGCGCTCGAGGAGGCGCAGGTTGCCGATGGTCTCGGCGATCGCCGATTCGGCGTCGGCGATCGAGTTGGAGTAGTCGCGGACGAGCTGATCCAGCATCTTCTGCGGGTCCTCGGCTTGGTCGAGGAGCGCGTTGATGTTCGCGCGGACGAGGGTGGTCATGCGACCGAAGATGGACTGCTTGGCCATGCGGGGGTTCCTTCCTAGGGCGACGATGTCGAGTCTGGTGTCGAATGCTACGAATTTTCTGTGACGGCCGGGATCGGCTTGCGGCGGTGGCTCAGAAGCGCCCGCCTCCGCGACGCGACCGGCCGCCGCCGCTGCTCCGCGAGCCGCCCGAACGCATGCCGCCACCGCCGGAGCGCGATCGGGAGCCGCCGGAGCGAACGCTTCCGCCGAAACCGCCGCCGAAGCCGCCGCGCGAGCGCGAACCGCCCCCGCCGAGCAGCGAGTTCACCGCGATCCCACCCAGGATCGCGCCGAGCACATCAGGTCCGCCACCGGAGCCGCCGCCGAACCCGCCCACGTCGTTCTGGGCGAGGGATCCGGCCTCGCCGGAGAGCTGGACCGCGCGCTGCGCGAGCGACAGCGCCGTCACCGGATCGCTCGCGCGCAACTGCTCGGCCTGCACGAGGGCGGCGCCGGCTTCGGCCAGACGCGTCCGGGCCGTGGGCCCGACGGCTCCTCGCCGCGCGGCGATGAAGCTCTCGGTCGACGACACCTGCGCACGCGCCTGCACGAGGGTGCTGTCGAGCTGAGATGCGGCGCGCCGCTGGCGCTCCGCCGCGTCCCGCGCTTCGGCGAGGACCGCATCGATGGTCGCGTTGGCCTTCTCGAGCGTGCCGAGTGCTCCGAGAGGGTCCGAGCGCTCCCCGCCGAGCGAGGCGCGTGCCGCGTTGCGTTGCGCCGTCGCGGCAGCCACGGCCCCCGCGATCCGGCCGTCAGGGTCGGGGAGGGCGCCCGCGGCGGCGATGTCGCCGTCGATCTCGGCCGCGAGGTCGGCGCAGCGCTTCTCCGCGGTCGCCAGATCGGCGGCCAGCGTCGAGACGGCCTTCTCGAGCGTGTCGGCTTGGCTGACGGCCACCTGGCTCGCGCGCAGGGCGGCGGCTGCCTCGCCCGTGTCACCCGCTGCGAGAGCGGTCGAGGCCGCCGCGATCTGTTGCGCGGCGAGGTCGAGCCGCGCCCGCGCCTGCGCCGGGTTGTCGGCGACGGGGGCGAGAGCGGTGTCGGCGTATCGCTGGCGTAGTCGCGCGAGCTCGGCCTCGGCGCCGGGGAGCGCGGCCGCGGCCGCGGCGTGCTGCTCCTGCACGCGCGCCAGGGCCTCCGGGGCCTCGGCCTCGAGAGCGCGAAGCTCTTCGAACGCCGCCGCCTTGGCATCCAGGGCCTCATCGGCCGACCCGCATAGGCGGAGGATCTCGGTGTACCCCGCGCGGCGCTGTTCGGGACTTTCGGGCGTCTCGTCGTCGAGCTGCTGCGAGATCGTGAAAGCACGGTCGAGGTCGGCCTTCGCTTGCGCGAGGACCTCGACGAACGGGGCCGCGGCCTCGTCGCCGAACTGCGCGCGGGCGAACCCGAGTTCTTGCTCGCTGTTCTTGATCGCGTCATCGGTGGCGACGAGCGCCGACCCCGCCCGCTTCACGAGATCGTCGATGTCTTCCTCGCGCGTCGACGAGCCCCCGGATGCCGCGCGCCGACGGCGCAGCCCGAACCACAGCAGGCCGCCGCCGATCGCCAGCACGAGCACGACGAGGAGCGCGATGAGGCCGATGTCGGGCCCGCTCCCGGCGGGCGTCGGCGGGGCGGGAGCGGGAGCGGCGCGCTCGGCGGCCGTGAGCCCGTCCGCGGCCTTCATCGCCGCCCCGGCCCAGTCACCGTTCGAAAGGGCGGGCTGGACGAGGTCCTGCTCGATGTCGGCCAGCTGCGTCGACGTGAGGGCACCGTCGTCGACGTCGCCCGACAGGTAGTAGGCGCGGCCGCCGACCGAGACGGCGAGCAGGTACTGGTGCGGACCGAGGTTGTTGCGGTTCGCCGTCTCGTTGGCCCAGTCCGCCGCCGCCTCGGGCTGCGTGAACTCGTCGACGTACGCGACCCACATGTCGAAGCCGGTCTCGTTCGTGAGCCGCAGCAACCGGGACTGCACCTCGGCCTCTTGGGCGTTGGTCAGTACGTCGGCCTGATCGAGGACGTAGCTCGAGCCCAGCGTGGGCGGCGGGACGGCGGCGGCCGACAGCGGCCACCCGAGCACCCCCGCGACCAGCACGAGCAGAGCCACCGTCGCTTTCGCGGCACCGGGCTTTCGCATCCCTCCCCCTTCGGCTGCGGACCCGACCACTCTATAAACGACCTCGGACACGGGGGTAGGAGCGGCGCGTCCGCTCTCAGCGCACAGGAGTGCCGCATAGGCTCGGACGCTCGGAGGTAGGAATGGACGACCGCTACGGCACCGATGTGCTCGCCCGCGGCTGGCGCGACGCCGGACGAGTAAAGCCCGCCCAGGTGGCGGCATCCGTCGATCTGGTGGTCGAGGTCGCCGGTACGGACTTCGTGGGTGCCGTGACCCGCGTCGAGGGCATGAACGTCGAACTCGAGGACCGCTTCGGCAAGCGCCGACTCTTCCCCCTCGGCGGAGGCTTCCTCGTCGACGGCAAGCCGGTCGTGCTGACCGCCCCGGCCGCCGCCGCGAAGGGCCGTACGCGCACGGCATCCGGTTCCTTCGCCGTCGATGACCAGCGCGCCCGCACGGCGCGCGCGAGCCGCATCTTCGTCGAGGGCAAGCACGACGCCGAGCTCGTAGAGAAGGTCTGGGGCGCCGACCTGCGCGCCGAGGGCGTCGTCGTCGAGTTCCTCGAGGGCGTCGACCTGCTCGAACAGACCCTGGATGCCGAGCCCCCGACCGCCGAGCGACGCTACGGCGTGCTCGTCGATCACCTCGTCGCGGGCTCCAAGGAGTCGCGCATCGCCGAGAAGATCGCCCGGGGGCGGCACGGGGCACACGTGCGCATCGTCGGTCACCCCTTCGTCGACGTCTGGCAGTGCGTCACGCCCCGTGCCCTGGGGATCGCCGCCTGGCCCGAGGTCCCCCGCTCGATCGAGTGGAAGGTCGGCGTGTGCCGCGCCCTCGGCTGGCCCGCGGAAGAGCAGGCCGACCTCGCCCGTGCCTGGCAGCACATCCTGTCGAGAGTGACCACGTTCCGCGACCTCGAACCGGCCCTGCTCGGCCGCGTCGAGGAGCTCATCGATTTCGTGACCGTCCCGTGAGCGGCCGCAAGCGTGCCCTCTCGCGTGAGGGGTCAGAATCTGTCGCTTCCGCGTCGCTCGAGCGACAGAAAATGACCCCTCACGCGGCGGATAACCTGGATGCCATGGATGCCGCGCCCGTGTTCCGCGACAAGCCGGTGTCGTTCGTGCGTCGAAGCGGCCGCATGTCCGAGGCGCAGGACCGCGCGTGGGCCGAGCTCTCGCCGTTCTACCTGCTGCCCGTGGAGCGCGCCGCGGCGGCGACGAGCGTCAAGGCCGGTGCGACTGTCGACCTCGCGCAGGTCTACGGGCGCTCGGCCCGCCTCGTCGTCGAGATCGGCTCGGGGCAAGGCCACCAGATCGTTTCGGCCGCAGCCAGCGACCCCGAGACCGACTTCCTCGCGGTCGAGGTGTTCACGGCGGGCCTCGCGCGCACCATGCTCGACGCCGACCGCGAGGGCGTGAAGAATCTACGCCTCGTCGAGGCCAATGCCCCCGAGGTGATGGAGCATATGCTGCCCGCGGCATCCGTCGACGAGCTCTGGGTCTTCTTCCCCGACCCGTGGCACAAGAACAAGCACATGAAGCGGCGCCTCGTCGCCCCCGACTTCGCCCGCGTCGCCGCGCGGGCGCTCCGCCCCGGTGGCACCCTGCGCCTCGCGACCGACTGGCAGGACTACGCCGACCAGATGCGCGACGTCCTCGACGAGGCCGATGGCTTCGAGCGGGCGTTCGCGGGGGAGTGGGCCGAGCGTTTCGACGGCCGCGTGCTCACCGCCTTCGAGCGCAAGGGTCTCCGGGTCGGCCGCGACATCCGCGACCTGACCTATACACGGGTCTCCCCGTGACCGCGCACACCGCGGTGCCGGTGCGCGAGCGTTCCACCTGGACGCCGAAGCTCCTCCCGGCGCTGTTGGTGTGCCTCGCCGCCCCGGTGCTGTTCGTCGTCCAGATCGTGTGGCTCGGGTGGTTGCTGCTGGCTCTCGCCGTGGCATCCGCGGTCCTCGTCGACCGCCGCAACGGGGTCGCCCTCGCCCGGAGCGAAGAGCCCAGCATCGCCCGCGACGTGTCGCTCGTCGCGATCGGGCAGTTCATCGTCAGCCTGATCCCGCTGCACGCCGAACTCGACAACGCCGCCTTCGTGCGGTTCACCCTCGCCCTCGGCGGTGCGGTCGTCGTTCCCTACGTCATCTCGCGCTTCGTCTACCGCGACTATGCGATCCGCTTCCCCTGGCGCGGCGGCGGACGCTGGACCTGGTGGCAGTGGGCGTGGCTCGCCGGGGTGATCGTGCTGGGGTATCTGATCCTGCCGTTCTACTTCATCACCTCGGGCGTCTACATGAACTGGCCCGTCGTGGACACCCCCGACCTCGTCGCGCGCCTGTTCGTGGGGGTCGGCGCGGTCGGCATTTGGGACGAGCTCTTCTTCATCTGCACCGTGTTCGTGCTGCTGCGCCGGCACTTCCCCGACCTCACAGCGAACCTCCTGCAGGCGATCGTGTTCGTCTCGTTCCTGTGGGAGCTCGGCTACCAGGCGTGGGGACCGCTGCTCACCGTGCCCTTCGCGATCGTCCAGGGCTTCCTGTTCCTGAAGACCCACTCGCTCTGGTACGTCGTGACGGTGCACCTGCTCTTCGACGCCGTGGTCTTCGGCGTGCTCGTGCACGCGCACAATCCGTCGGCGGCATCCATCTTCCTGCTCTGACGCGCCTTCCGGGTGCTGTCGGTATCCCGGTCGGGGCTCCGCGGAGCAGCCGCCTCGCGCACAAACGGCGTTCACACACAGAAACGCGAGGAGAGCGTGTTTCCGTGCGCGAATCGCGTTTATGCGCCCGCCCGCACAGGACCCGCCCGCACCCGCACCCCGCGCAGGACCCGCCCGCACCCGCACCCCGCGCAGGACCCGCCCCGCTCCGGCAACCCACATCACGGACGAGCGGATGCCGACCCCCGGTGCCCCGCATGGGCTCTGCCCAGGCGCGTTCCCTACCGTAGGAGGAGGACGCTCGATCGCGTCCCCGGACGAGGGATCAGTACCCGGAGCGCGACAAGACTGGCCAGGGAGTACAGCCATGTCGTGGATCGTCCTCATCGTGTCCGGAATCCTCGAGGCGGTCTGGGCCACCGCGCTCGGCCGCTCGGAGGGCTTCACCAGGCTCTGGCCGACCGTGGTCTTCGGCGTCGCGCTCGTGGCATCCATGGGCGGACTCGCCTTCGCGATGCGCGAGATTCCCACCGGCACCGCGTACGCGGTGTGGGTCGGAATCGGTGCGGCCCTGACGGTCGTCTTCGCCATGGCCACGGGAGCTGAGGCGCTCTCGGTGGTCAAGGTGCTGCTCGTGCTGGGGCTCGTCGGGTGCGTCGTCGGCCTCAAGCTGGTCAGCGACACCCACTGACCAGGGACTTTTCCTGAAAGTCAACCGGATGGAACGTTCGGTTTGATCCGCTACGATCTGGCTTCACTGCACTTGTCCGGGCCCGACACCGTCGTCACTCGCCCACATCTTCCTCTGTGAAAGGTTCCGAGTGAGCGCACCGCCGAGCGAGCTTGCCTCCCCGACGCGTCCCTCGCGCGTCATCGAGCGCCCGAGCCGATACCGTCGCCTCGACCGCCTGCGCGGGTCGCGCATCGGCCGTGCACTGCGGCAGTACGGCGAAGACGTCCTGCGTCCGCCGCAGGGCGCGGTGCCCGTGGAGCGCGGATCGTTCACCCGGGTTCTGCTGCTCTGGGCCGTCGCGCGCGCGGTGAACTTCGGATTCCTCTGGGGCTTCTACTCGATCGCGAAGGCCGCCCGCTGGGGCTTCGGTCCCGACAGCGAGCGCCTCGGCACCTTCTTCGACTACCTCACCGGCTGGGACGCCGACCGTTACGGGCAGATCGCGGCGCAGGGGTACCCGATGTCGCTCCCGATGAACGTGTCGGGCGACATCCTCCCCAACAACTGGGCGTTCCTGCCCGTCTTCCCCGGACTCGTCCGGGTTCTCTCGGATGCCACGGGCCTCGGGTGGCAGCCCATCGCGGTGCTCCTCAGCCTCGGCGCGAGCCTCGGCGCCACCTGGCTGCTCTTCCTCCTGCTGCGCACCGTCACCAAGCCCCAGCCGGCCTGGTGGGCGGTCGTGTTCTTCTCCTTCGCGCCGATGTCGTTCCTCTTCGTCATCGGGTACAGCGAGGGCCTGTTCATGGCGCTGATGTTCGGAGCGATGCTGCTCGCTATCAAGCGCAAGTACCTCTGGATCCTCCCCATCGGCCTCATCACCGCCTACACGCGGCCGGGTGTCCTCGCCCTCGGGCTCGCTCTCGGGATCGTCTTCCTGGTGCGGTTCTTCCGTCGCCGCGTGGATCCGTTCCCCGTCCGCGAGTGGGCGTCTCTCATGGTCACCGGCGGAACCATCGCGATCGCCGGTCTGTCGTGGAACCACATCGCGCAGTACGTGACCGGGACCCACAACGCCTACATCCGCACCGAGCTCGGCTGGTGGCTCGACTACGTCGGCAACGACGCGTTCACGCCGTTCACGCCGTGGTTCCGCCAGGCGGGCACGCACCTCGGCGTCGTCGGCATCGTGCTGGTGATCGCCCTGATCGTCGCCTTCGTCGCGCTGATGTGGTCGCGTCCGGTCCGCCGTCTCGGACTCATGGTCGTGTCGTACGCGTTCAGTTACGGGGTCTACATCCTCGCGGTGTTCCTTCCGCAGCAGAGCACGTTCCGTCTGCTCATGCCGATGGCGCCGATGATGGCCGACGAGCGCTGGTCGTCGACCCCGCGTCGCCGTGCCGCGATCCTGGTCGGGTGCCTTGTCCTGCAGGTCGTCGCGATCCTTCTGCTCTGGACCCGCGGGAACCCGTGACCTGAACGAACGACGAGGGGGCGACGCCGCGATGGCGTCGCCCCCTCGTCGTTCCGCGGGGTGTTCGTTCCGCGAGGTCAGTCGGGGCTGCCGCCGGGGTCCACGGCCTCGATCATGTCTTCCTCGACCGGGTTGTCGGCATCCATCTCCGCGGTGCCGACGGCTTCGGCCTCGTCCTCGGCGAAAGCGCCGGCTGACTCGTCGCTCTTCCCGCCGCTCATCGCGTGACTCCGGAAGGAGCCGGGGCGGTCTCGGGCGGGAGCGGCACCGTGGGCTCTGCGGGGTTCGGGGCGAGGGGCTCGGGCGCTGTCGGGGTGCCGGGTTCGGTGGGCGTCTGAGGGGAGGGGGTCGGAGTGCTCATGTCGTCACTCTTCGCGCGAGTCGGGGCGGATGCGACCCCCTTCCACCCCGGCCGCAGGGGGTGTAACCGCACTAGGCTCGGGGGAGGGGAGTACCACAAAGAGGGGACGACGTGTCCACAGCGCATGATGTGACGCGACGCGAGGCGATCGCGCAGTACCGGCTCATCGGGGAGCCGTCGGAGCCCGATCTGCAGGGGCTCGTCGAACTCGCGGCCACGATGTGCGGCGTTCCCACCGCGGTGATCAACATCATCGACGACCGGATGCAGCACCAGATCGCGGCTGTCGGCATCCAGGCGGCTGTCTGCTCCCGCGAGGACTCGATGTGCGCGGCCGTGATCAGCTCTCCGGGACGCGTGGTCGTCCCCGACGCCCAGCTCGACAGGCGTTTCGCCCAGAATCCCTTCGTCACCGGCGAGATCGCCCGCGTCCGGTTCTACGCCTCCAGTCCGCTGATCACGCCCGCGGGCGTCGCGATCGGCACGCTGTGCGTGTTCGACGACGTCGTCGGAGAGCTTTCGGATGCCAGCAGCCGAGCCCTCGACCTGCTCGCCCACCAGGTGATCGATGTCCTCGAACTGCGGCGTATCCAGCGTGAGCTGGTGGAGTCCAACGCGCAGCTCGAGCAGTTCGCGGTCCAGGTCAGCCACGACCTTCGCAACCCGCTCACGGCGCTGACCGGCTTCATCGAACTCGCCGCCGACAGCCCCGAGATGGCGGAGGCGCCCCGGGCGGCGCAGTCTCTCGCGCGCGCGGAGGCTGCCGCCGGACGAATGACCGCAATGGTCACCGACCTGCTCGATTTCGCTCGAATGGGTGGGACGCGACCTCGCGTGACCGAGGTCGACGTGGCCGACACCGTCGACGCCGTGCTGGAGGACCTCGACGGAAGCCTCGTCAGCGCGGGGGCCGAGGTGACGGTGGACGCGTCCACCCTCGTCCGCGCCGACGACACCCTCCTGCGGGTACTGCTGCAGAATCTCATCGCGAACGCGGTGAAGTTCACGGTCGCCGCCGAGCGGGTTCCGCGGATCCGCGTCACGGTCGAGACACTGCCCGACGGGTGGAGGATCAACGTGGACGACAACGGTGAGGCGCTCGAACCCGAGATGCGCGACCGCGTCTTCGAGCCCATGCAGCGTGGACACGGTGCCGACGTGCCGGGAATCGGCATCGGGCTTGCGACCTGCCAACGCATCGTCGACGCGCATAACGGCTCGATCGGCCTCGACGCGTCTCCGGAGGGCGGGACGCGCGCGTGGTTCGTGCTCCCGGCGGCGGCGTGACGGTTACCGGGCGATCCGCCTGAGCGCAACCGTCGCGACGAGCCTCGTGACCGGGCCGTAGCGTGGACGGACATCCCACCGACGAGGAGGAGCGACCGTGGCCCGCAATGTGCGTCTGATGCGCTGTGCTCCCGAGGACGTCTTCCGCGTGCTCTCCAACGGATGGCTCTACCCGCTGTGGGTCGTCGGCGCCTCGCGCATGCGCGACGTGGCGGAGGAGTGGCCCGCCGAGGGGGCGACGCTTCATCACTCCTTCGGATCCTGGCCCGCTCTGGTCAACGACACGACCATCATGCGGGTGTGGGATCCGCCCCGGCGTGCCGTGCTCGAGCCGCACGGGGGCCCGATCGGCATCGCGCGTGTGGCGGTCGACGTCAAGGCGCGCGGCGACATGTGCGTCGTCCGCCTGCAAGAGGAACCCGTCACCGGTCCGACCACGCTGCTTCCGGACGTCGTCTTCGACGCCATCACCCGATGGCGCAACGCCGAGACGCTTCACCGTCTCGCCTACCTCGCCGAGGGTGGTGCGCCCGGGACGAGCGGTGGTTCGGCGGCGCGCGGTCACGAGTCGACCGCCGAACGGGAGCCGATCGACCGATGAGCGAGAACTACGACGCGATCATCGTCGGCTCGGGGCCGAACGGTCTCGCCGCCGCCGTGACCCTCGCCCGCGCGGGACTGTCGGTGGCGGTGTACGAGCGCTCTGCGACCTTCGGGGGAGCGGCTTCCACCGCCGAGCTGACGCTCCCCGGCTTCCACCACGATGTCGGTTCGGCCGTGCACCCGCTCGCGTTGGAGTCGTGGTTCTTCCGTGAGTTCGGGCTCGATCGCCGGGTGCCGCTGGTCGTGCCGGAGGTGTCGTACGCCCACCCGCTCGACGGGGGCCGTGCCGGCCTCGCCTTCCGCGACCTCGAGCGGGCAGCCGACGCCCTCGGCGTCGATGGAGCGGCGTACGAGCGCCTGATGCGTCCACTGGTCGATCATCTCCGCGGCGTGGCCGACTTCACCGGCAATGCCCTGTTGCGCATTCCCGGAGACCCTCTCGCGGCGTTCTTCTTCGGCATCCGCTCGCTCGAACAGGGCGGCCCCTGGTGGAACACACGGTTCCGCGAAGAGGTCGCTCCGGCGCTCATCACGGGCGTCTCGGCGCACACGATCCTCTCGCAGCCGAGCCTGGCTGCGGGCGGGGCGGGTCTTGTGCTCGCGACCTACGGACACGGTCGCGGGTGGCCGATTCCGATCGGCGGCAGCCAGGCGATCGCCGACGCGATGATCGCCGACATCCGCGCGCACGGCGGCATGCTGCACGCCGACGTCGAGGTCACCTCGCTTGACGAGCTCCCACCCTCCCGTGCCGTCCTGCTCGACACCACGCCGCGTGCGCTCGTCCGCCTCGCGGGGGATCGGATGCCGGCGGCCTACCGTCGTGCCCTCGAAAGGTTCCGCTACGGCGGCGGCGTCGCCAAGGTCGACTTCGCGCTGAGCGAGCCCGTGCCGTGGGCGAACGCCGACATCGCCCGCGCGGGTACGGTGCACATCGGCGGCACCCGGGCCGAGATCGCGGCGGCCGAGAACGCGGTGGTCCGCGGGAGTCTCCCCGACGCGCCGTACGTGCTCGCCGCCCAGCCGACGCTGTTCGACCGCAGCCGCGCCCCGGAGGGAAAGCACGTCCTGTGGGCCTACACGCACGTGCCGTCGGGCAGCACCGCCGACCGCGAAGAGGCGATCGTCCGTCAGATCGAGCGATTCGCGCCCGGGTTCCGTGACGTCGTCCTCGCGTCGGCCTCGCGGACCGCGGAAGACATCGAGGCGTGGAATCCCAACTTCCCCGGTGGTGACATCTCCGCCGGAGCCCCCACGTTCACTCAGCTGCTCGGGCGCCCCGTCTACAGCCCCGACCCCTGGCGCACCCCGATCAGAGGGGTGTACCTGTGCTCCTCGTCGACGAGTCCCGGACCGGGAGTGCACGGGCTCGCGGGCTGGCAGGCGGCGCTCAGCGCCCTGCGGCACGAGTTCGGCACGCGGTTGCGACCGGATCTCGCGCCGCGCGACGACCAGATCGTCTCGGCCGCGTAGACGTGCCGGAGGGCGACAGCGTCTATCGCCTACGGCAGCGCTTCGACGCGGCCACGACGGGGGAGCGCGTGCGCGACGGCGAACTGCGTTCGGGCCCTGCCGCCGGCACCTCGCTCGCGGGCCGACGGATCCAGGGGTACGACACGCACGGCAAGCACCTGCTGACCCGGTTCGACGACGGCACCACCCTGCACACGCACCTGCGGATGCAGGGCAGCTGGACGCTGACCCGCGCGGGGCGTGCTCTCCCCACCGCCGTGCGGGACAAGGCCCGTGTACGCCTCCGCCTCGACGACGGCCGTGAGCTCTGGGGGCTCGATCTTCCCGTGGTCGAACTCCTCCCGACCGCGCGAGAGGCCGACGCCGTGGGGTATCTCGGTCCCGATCCGCTGCGAGAGGACTGGGATGCCGTCGAAGCGGTGCGACGGTTGTCGCTCTCGCCCGCTCGGCCTTTCGTCGCCGCGCTGCTCGATCAGACGCGGATCGCCGGCCTCGGCAACCTGTGGGTCAACGAGCTCGCCTTCCTGCGTGGCATCCATCCCCTCGCTCCCATCGGGGCGACGGATCTGGACGCCCTGGTCGCTCTGGCCGCGCGGTGTCTGCGGATCTCGGCGACGATCCCGGGGATGTACCAGGTGACGACGGGAGACCGGGGCAAGGGACGGTCGCACTGGGTGGTGGGCCGCGCGGGTCGACCGTGTCTGCGTTGCGGGACGCGCGTGCACGTGCGCGAGGAGGTCGCGGGCGACGCCGAGCAGCGCCGCACCTGGTGGTGTCCGCGATGCCAGCCGATGCCGTCGGGCACCGATGTCGGAACCCCGGAGTAGAACGGGACGATGGCCGTCGCTCGAGAGGATCTGCTGCGCGTCACCCGCATCTACGCGGAAGACGCGGCGCTCGAGCTCGAACGCGGGCGCGAGATCGTCGCGCGGTGGCCCGACGCCGACATCGTTCCGATCGCCTCGCACTGGCAGATCCCCGAGGTCCACGGCGACGAGACGAACGTCGCTCGGTGGGTGCGTATCAAGACCGAGGCGCTCGTCCTGGGGGTGAAGAAGAGCGTGGCCACCCGGGTCAACGGCCGGTCGGCCGACTTCATCGCTCCATCTCTGTCGAACGGCTGCGCCATGGCCTGCAGCTACTGCTACGTGCCGCGACCGAAGGGTTACAGCAACCCGATCACCGTCTTCGCGAACATCGAGCAGATCACGAAGCACCTCGCCCGCCATGTCGCTGCGCGCGGACCCAAGACGGATCCCAACCAGTGCGACCCCGAGGCGTGGGTCTACGACATCGGAGAGAACGGCGATTGCTCCGTCGACGCGATGATCAGCGAGAACGTCCGCGACGTGTGCGATCTGTTCCGCATGATGCCCACGGCGAAGGCGTCCTTTGCGACCAAGTTCGTCAACCGTGACCTCCTCGAGTGGGATCCGGCGGGACGCACGCGAATCCGTTTCTCGCTCATGCCGACGGCGACGGCGAAGGTCACCGACCTCCGCACGTCGCCGATCTCGGAGCGCATCGCCGCGATCAACGATTTCGTCGACGCGGGGTTCGAGGTCCACGTGAACTTCTCGCCGGTGATCCTCACCCCGACGTGGCTCACCGATTGGCGAGAACTCCTCGACGAGATCGATGCCACTCTGCACCCGCGCGCCAAGGCGCAGCTCGCGTGCGAGGTGATCTTCCTCACACACAACGAGGGCCTGCACCAGGTCAACCTCGGCTGGCATCCGAGAGGTGAAGAGCTTCTGTGGACGCCGCGGCTGCAAGAAGAGAAGCGATCGCAGAACGGTGCCGTCAACGTCCGGTACCGCCATCCGCTGAAAGCGCAGAGCGTCGCCGCGCTGACGGGACTCATCGCCGAGAGGCTGCCGTACTGCCGCGTTCGTTACGCGTTCTGAGCGCCGCTACGAGATGTCACCCGCCGGCGAGTCCGACGTGGTGGCCGCCTCGTCGGCATCCTTCTGCGCGGCAGCGCCTTCATCGGGTGACTCGCTTCCGGCCCCGTTGGAGTTCTCGTCGGGGGCGTCGTCGGCGCGACCGTCGTGGTTCGTCATGTCTTCTCCTTCTCGTCGCGGGCCGCTTCGGTGGCCCGCGAGCGACGCTGGCATGCCCCGGTGGGTGTGTCCAGGGGGTCGACACCGCTAGAGAGGCACGACCCCGTAGCGCGCCGTGAAGGCCGCAGCCGCGGCGTCTTCGAAGTCGTCCGCCTCGTCACGCAGATCGGCGTCGCGAAGGTCGACGTGGCGCATGTCGCTGCCGTCCACGGTCATCACAGGAGCGGCGCGAGAGCGCCGGCGGTCAGGGCGAAGCCGAGGGCGGTCGCGCCGAGGGCGGTGGCCGCGGCGAGCGAGAGGCGTTCGGTGCGGCGTCGACGGGCGGCGTTCACGGGATGCGCGGTGGAGCGGAGAGAGGCCTTCGCGGCGTCGAGATCGTCGTACCGGCCGATCGGGATGCCGTGCGCGTCGCGGGAGACGTACCCGCCCGCGACCTCGTCGACGGATCCGAAGTACTCACCGCCGTGGTGAGCGACCCAGAACCCGGTGTCGACCTTCGCCCACATCGTGCGCGCGGGGGCCGTGCGAGAGAGCGCCGTGCGAGCGGGGGCGGGTACCTGTGGGGACGTGATCGTCATGTCAGGCCGCCGCGGTCAGCGACGAACGTCGCGAGGAGACGGGGGTCGGGCGCGAGGGGGAGACGCGCTTCTCGGCGTCGTGCGCTGGGATCTCCGCGGAGAGGTCCACCATGAGCCCGGCCGATGAGTTCGCCATCTCGGCCATGTTCTTCAACACGGTCGCGTTCAGCGTCTCGGGTTCGGCCGTGTCGAAGACGAACCGGAGAGGAATCGAGGGCTGCAGCCAGAGGGTGGAGCGGCCGGGGGTGCCGTCGACGTGGGTCCAGCTGAGGGTGAAGCTCTCGCTACGGCGGAGCTTGGTCGTCACGACCACCTTGACGTGCGAAAGCAGGCGGTCGGGAATCTCGATCGATTCGGTCGACGTGGCGTAGAACATGTTGCCCATGTGTTGCTCCTTCCTCAGCGGTTAGCTCTTCTAAGAACATACTCGCTTAGTAACTAGTTCGCCTAACTATTATTCTGAGGTATAGTCGCCCCAAACTGAGGGGAGGTCTGCCATGACGGATGTCGATGTCGCGAACCGTGGCACGACCGCCGCCCAGCCGAGCTACTGGTACGGCGACGCGCCCTCCGATCGTCGGCAGCGGCACCAGACGGTGCTCGAAGCCCTCCGGGTCTATCGTGCCGCCGAGGTGGCCATGCGCCGCCGTACGCGCGACTCGATGTCGATGGGCGAGAACGAGCTCCTCGTGCTGCGCTACCTTCTGCGCGACCCGTCACGAGAGGTGCGCCCGGGCGAACTGACGCGCTACCTCGGGCTCTCCACCGCCTCGACCACGGCGCTGTTGGACCGGCTGGAACGCTCCGGCCACATCGTTCGCGTCGCCAACCCCGGCGATCGTCGCAGTATCTTCATCCGCTCGACGCCCCGGGCCGACGCCGAGGTGCGCCAGACGCTGGGCAACATGCACGAGCGCATGCTCGCGGCGGTCATCGACATGACGCCCGAGGAGTCCGCCGTGGTGGTGGCCTTCCTCCGCCGGATGAGCGACGCCGTCGACGGCGTCGCCGTCGAGGGCGGCTCCGGCGAGCACGGCGCCATCGAGGACGCGGCGGTCGAGTCCTCGTGATCTATGTGATCGTCGGCGGCCCGCGCGACGGACAGCACGTCGACGACCTACCCCGCGGCTACCGCCTCTCGCTCGCCGACCCGCCTCCCGAACCGTTCGGCGAGTTCGAGACGGTCCGCGCGGTGTGGTTCGAACTCGACCAGGCGATGTTCCGTTCCACGCAGCGTCGCGACTGATCCGTACCGTACGGTTCCCATCTCGGCAACCCACCCCCCCGTGTGCGTGTCATCCCCTCAGGGTGAATTCATGCGCTGCGTGACATATGCCGGAGAGACCGTTATGACGACCGACGACGTCGCCTCGTCACTCATCGAGTTGACGGCGGCGGTGGCGAAAGAGGGGCAGGCCGAGGCGGTGAGCATCCCCATCGTCACGAGCGACAACAAGGTTGCTCAGGCCGAACTCGTCATCGGCGTCGGGAACGACGTTCTCTCCGCGCCGGTCGAATGGGATGACGAGGAACCCGACTTCTCGCACGCGGCCAAGGAACTCCGTGACCACCGCTTCTTCCCGCACACGCAGCTGCGCATGGTGGAGCCCGATTCGGATGCCGACGGCGAAGGGGCCATCGACTGGGATTTCGATCAGCCCACCCAGGCCTGACGGCTGCACCCGATCGATCGAGGGGTGACCAGGATGCCGAGACTCTTGCGCTGAGTCCGCGGCATCCGTTATGTTCGCAAGCCCGTGCCAGCCGGCGCGGAGAGCCGAGGAAAGACGAGACGATGACCGCGAAGCGCGATCGCCGCACGGAGCAGCAGTACCTGCCGTTCCTCCTCCCGTCGTACCCTCCGGCGCCGGTCGTCTAGACACCCGTCTTCACAACGCCCCGCACCGTCAGGTCGGGGCGTTTCTCTTTCCACGCGAGTGGGAGCGTGCCCCGATCCGAGGCTCACTCACCGCGCATCCGCGCACCACAAGAAGGAAAGGATCCATGCAGAAGCTCACCGAACGACTGGTGTCGTGGGCGAGCCTGATCGATGACAAGACCATCGAGCAGGCCCGCACCTCGTCGACCATGCCGTTCATCCACCCCCACCTCGCCCTCATGCCCGACGCCCACCTGGGCCTGGGCGCGACGGTCGGCTCGGTCATCCCGACGCTCGGCGCCATCATGCCCGCGGCCGTCGGCGTCGACATCGGCTGCGGCATGATCGCCGTCAAGACGCAGTTCCACGCCTCCGACCTCGAGGGCCGGGACCTCGCGGAGCTGCGGCAGCAGATCGAACGCGCCATCCCGCTCTCGGCCGGTCGTGACAACCGCAAGATCGTCGCCACCGCCGAGCCGCGTGTCGCCGAGTTGGAAGCGCTCGCCGAGAAGGCCGAGTTCGACCCGGCGGCCTACGCGGGGCACTGGCGGAACCAGCTCGGCTCGCTCGGCAGCGGCAACCACTTCATCGAGATCTCGCTCGACGAGAACGACGACGTGTGGATGTTCCTGCACTCCGGCTCCCGGGGCGTCGGCAACCGCATCGCGCAGCACCACATCAAGGTCGCGCAGCGCCTGGCGAAGCAGTGGTGGATCGAGCTTCCGCACCCCGACCTGGCCTACCTGGTCGAGGGGACGCCGGAGTTCACCCGGTACATCCGCGAGCTGCGGTGGGCCCAGCACTTCGCCCTGCTCAACCGGGAGGAGATGATGGACCGCGTCGCGAACCAGCTCGGCCGCTTCCTCGACACGCCTGTCGAGGAGCGCGAGCGGATCAACTGCCACCACAACTTCACGGAGTCCGAGAGGCACTTCGGCAAGCAGGTGTGGGTGTCGCGCAAGGGCGCGATCATGGCGGATGCCGGTCGCCCGGGGCTGATCCCCGGCTCGATGGGCACCGCCTCGTACGTCGTCGAGGGGAAGGGCAACCCCCTCTCTCTCAACTCGTCGCCGCACGGCGCGGGCCGGGAATACTCCCGCTCCGCCGCTCGCAAGACCTTCACGCACGAGCAGCTGCGTGAGGCGATGGCGGGTATCGAGTACCGCGACACCGACGCGTTCATCGACGAGATCCCGCAGGCGTACAAGCCGATCGACCGGGTGATGGCGGATGCCGCCGACCTGGTGACCGTGCGCCACACGCTGCGGCAGATCGTCAACGTGAAGGGCGACTGAACCGGATGCCACGGATGCGACCGCGCGTCCGTGGCATCCGTCGTTCTCGGCCCGGCCTCATATCCTGAGGAGATGCGCGCGAGAAAGAGGACGTGGCGGATCGGGGGCATCCTGCTCGGAGTCGCGGGAGTGTTGACGCTCCTCGCGGGGCAGTACATGCTGAGCGCGTTCGCCCTGCGAGTCGTGATCGACCTCGTCTGGGCCTCCGGTGTGCTCGTCTTCGCGGTGGGTCTTTCCCGCGATGCGAGTGTCGTCGTCCGGCGCCCGCTCGGGATGACGGCGCTCATCATCGTCGCGGTGACCCCGCTGGTCTCGGACGGAGTGGTCCTCGCCCTGCCGGAGGTGCGTTCGCCGGACGATCCCGCGGCCGTCGCGGCATCCGTCGTCTCCTGGGGTGGGACCATCGTCTCTCTGGCGGCCGGACTCGTCGCCGCGGTGCAGATCGCGCGGCTGGGTGGCGTGCCGCGCCGCTGGCGGTTGATGCCGATGTGGGCTCTCTGCGTGAGCGTCGGCGCGGCGGCGTTGCAGTACGCGCTCGTTGCCATTCTCTTCGGTGCCGGGGCGGGGCAGGACGTCCTGGTCGCGGCCAACATGATCGGGGTGCTGTCGCTTCTCGCCCCGACCCTCGGATTGGGTGTCGTCGCGCTCGTCGCGGCGGCGTCGGAGCGCCCCGACAGCGTCGACGTGTATCGCCCGGTGTAGCGAGGCGAGCCCCGCCGACCAGCGGAGACGAATACACCCTGAGGTGGATGCCTTCGTTCACCTCGGTCGGAGAGCATGAAGTGTCGCCGCCGCTCCGCGCGTGCGACGAACCGCTTCGGAGCACTGTTTCATGCCCTCGACCGTCGCCTCGGCACCGCCTCCCCTTACCGACCCCTCGATCGACGTTGTGGTGGATTCTCACCGCGCTCGTCGGTTCACGATGCCGTTCGCGGCGCTGGCGCTCGCCGCCGTCGTGACGACGGTGAGCCTCTCGCCCCTGGGCGCGGCCGCGTTCCTCGACGCCCCGCTCGACCTCCGTGCCGTCCTCGTCGCTCTGTTCCGGGTCGACGACCTCCGGCTGCTCCCGTTCATCGTGGCGGCGATTCTGCTCATCGGGGCCGGTGCCGAGCGCGTGATGGGGGCTCGGCGCGTGCTCCTCGCGTATATCGGAGGCGGGGTCGCCATCTCGGTCCTGGGGCTCGCGATCGGCGTGGTCGAGACGTCGTTCCTGCCCGCGTTGCCGCTGAACTCTCCGCCGTTCGAGGGTGCACCGCCGATCGCCGCGCTCCTCGCGGTGACCATGGCCTCCAGCTGTTTCGCCGGCGCGCTGTGGCGCCGCCGTGTGCGGCTGGCGAGCGTCTTCGTCGCCCTGACCCTGTTCCTCTACTCCGCGTCGGCGAGCGACCTGTACGCCCTCGTCGCTCTGCCCGTCGGGCTCGCGGTCGGCATGCTCGCGGGCGGTCGGCGCGCGCGGCTCCGCGTCCAGCGGAGCTCCCACCATGAGACGCGGGTCCTTCTCTCGGCCCTCACCGCGGTGACGGCGATCGGACCCGTCATCGCCACGGTGTGGGGGAGCGGTGCCGGTCTGCTCTCGGTCTACGGGTGGCTGTCGATGGACCCCCTGACATCGGCCGACGGGTTCGTGTGCGTGGGCTCATCCGCCCTGCCGTGCCCGTCCGCCGAGAACTATGCGGAACTGCAACCGCTCGCGGGATGGATCGCCATCCTGCCGCTGGCGATCCTCCTCGTCGCATCGTGGGGGATCCTGCGCGGACGCCGCGGCGCTCTCGGTCTCGCCATCGCGATGAACCTGCTGGTGTTCGCCGGGGTGGCATACCTCTTCGTGGTCACGGAGCCTTCCACGCTCGCCGACCTGGCCGCCGTGCGTCCGGCCGACGCGATCTCGGTGTGGCAGACGCTCGTCGGTCTCGCCGTCAGCGCTTCGGTTCCTCTCGTCGTCGCACTGACGCTCTTCGTGTTCCGTCGAGCCGCGCCCGTGCCGTCCGTCGCCGGCGCGCGTTCGTCCTTCATGCTGACCGTCGCGATCGCGGCGTCGGCGACCCTGGCGTTCACGCTCGCGGGGACGCTGGGATTCGCCGACCAGTTCAGCCCCCGCCCGGACGCGGCTTTCCTCGTGCAGACGCTGCCGCTGCGGTTGCTCCCGCCCACCCTGCTCCCCGTCGAGTCGGTGCAGTTCGTTCCGCTGACGCCGTGGGCACAGGCGATCTGGTACCTCCCGCCGGCGGCCTTCTGGGCCGTGTGCCTCGTGGCCGCCCTCCGCCTCGTTGTCCGTCCGAGCGGTGCCCATGCCACGGGTGATCGCGTGCGGGCGCGCGCGGTGCTCGAGCGCGGGGGCGGCGGAACGCTCGCGTGGATGACGACCTGGCCGGGCAATGCCTACTGGTTCGCCCCGGACGCCGACGCGGCGTTCGCGTATCGCGTCTCCGGTGGCGTCGCGGTGACGCTCGGGGGAGCGTTCGGTGCCGACCGCGCGCGGCCCGATATCGGACGCGCGTTCGTCGACTTCTGCGGCGAGCACGGCTGGACCCCCGTGTTCTACAGCGCCGACGACGAGACGCGGGACGCCCTCGCGGATCTCGGATGGCAGCACACGAGCGTCGCCGATGAGGCCCTGCTCGACCCGCGCACGTGGACGCCGACGGGGAAGAAGCGACAGGACGTCCGGACCGCGACGAACCGCGCGGCTCGTGAGGGCGTGACGACTCAGTGGACGCGCTGGATGGACCTCACCTTCCTCGACCGCGCGCAGCTGCGCGAGATCTCCGAAGGGTGGGTCGCCGACAAGACGATCCCGGAGATGGGCTTCACGCTCGGCGGTCTCGACGAGACGGCGGATCCGGCGGTGCGTCTCATGCTCGCGCGTGATCGTGAGGGGCGCATCGTCGCGGTGACGAGCTGGCTGCCCGTGCGCGGATCGGACGGCGTCGTCGGCTACGCGCTTGACGTCATGCGCCGCCGCGACGACGCGATGAACGGTGTCATGGAGTTCGTCATCGGAGCCGTGGTGGAGCAGACCCGGGGCGAGGGGTGCTCGGTCCTCAGTCTGTCCGGCTCGCCGTTGGCATCCCATCGAGAGGGGGATGCCGCCGACCTCCCCGCCGTCGATCGTGTGCTCGAACAGCTCAGCGCTCTGCTCGAGCCGGCGTACGGGTTCCGCTCCCTCGCGAACTTCAAGAAGAAGTTCCAGCCGGAGTTCGCGCCGATGTGGATGATCTACCCCGACGCCACGCATCTGCCGGCCATCGGCCTGGCCCTGTTGCGCTGTTACGTACCCGGACTGACGCTCGCGGGCGCCGCGCGCCTCGGCGCACGGCTGCGCCCTGCTGCTCGAGAGACCGCCGAGGTGTCTCCGTGAGCGCTGCGAGTGCGCTCGAGCGCCAGCGCGCGGCGATCCGCGCCGCCCAGGCGCGGCTCGCCGCGTTCGTCGCGAGTACGTCCGCCGACGTCGACGACGCCGCGCGAGATGCCGAGGCGGCGCTGCGGTCGGCCGTGTCGTCGGGGGCGGGGCTCGATCGTGTCTCGGCCGAGCTCGAGCTCAGCCCGCGGGCGCTGCGGGCGATCGTCGAGGGGTCGGTCCGCTTGCGCAGCCTGCACCCCGACGATCGCCTGCGTCCCGCCTGACGCGGGCCCGAGACCGCGAGGGCCCCGACGACCGCGGGCGTGCGTTCGTCGGGGCCCTCCGCCTCGGCATCCCGATCGGGATCAGATGCGCTCAGCGCGGTATGTGTCGCTGCTGAAGGCGAGAATCAGGTACCCGATGATGTGCAGCAGCACCAGCAGCACGATCGAGAAGAACCAGCCGTGGCCGAAGGCGCGGCCGATGCGGATCGACACGATGATGTAGAACACGAACCCGACGATCGGGATGATGTACAGCAGTGCGAACCAGCCCGAGAATCCCGCGATCTTCGTCAGGAAGATGACGTTCACGATCGGGATGATCGCGAGCCACCCCGGGTACCCGGCCTTGGTGAACACGCGCCACAGCGCCACGACGAGCAGCACGTAGACGGCGAGGCCGATGAGCGAGTTGGTCGCGCTCAGCGCGAAGATCGAGGTCTGGTCGGTGATGGACGGGCTCGAAGTCAGCATGCGCTCATCGTAGAGGTCTCTCAGCTTCCGTTCAGGTTTCGGATCCGGATGCCGGGCCCCGCCGCCGCGCTCCTCACCGGGGTTACGCTCGGGGAACGCGATTCGGGGAGGGACATGGGCGAGCGCCGATTCGAGTGGGGCGGCTTGAGCGCCGATCGCGCCGACTACGTCACCGCGGCGGAGGCTCTGGCCATGCTCGAGATCCTCGCCTTGGCCCACACCGACCTCGAGGTGACCACGGACCTTCGCGACGGGGCCGCGCATGCGCGTTTCGCCCGCGGTGCACGCTGGGCGGTCGTCTCGACGCCGGGATCGCGCTGGTTCTCGGTCAAGACCGACACCGGCCACCGTATGCAGCTCGTCGACGCCACCTCGTCGAAAGATGAGAGCGCCCGCCTCCTGGCCGTCTACGTCGACGTGGCCGAGGCGTACGTCCGCGGCGATGCGGTCCCCGTCCCCGCGGGGATGTTCGGCGCGACGTCGGTGACCGTCGACGTCAACGGCCGCGCGGTCGTGCTCACCCCGTCTCTCGGCCGTCGCGTGCGGGCGCTGTTCGGCCGATAGGCCCGGCCGCGCCCTCGGTCAAGCCTCTGCAGCGCCCGCGGCCTCCTTGCCAGGCTGGACGCACACGCGACGAGAGGAATGCCATGAGCGACCCCCAAAACTCCGCACCCGCCGACGACGCGGCCGACCTCGGCGACGACCCCACGGTCAAGCCGAGCCAGGAGAACGACCCCGACGAGGCGTCGAAGGCCCCGACGAAGGACGACCCGAACGTCGACCACCAGGCGACCGGGATCGGCGTCATCGGCGACGAGTGATCCGGATGCCGCGCCCCGGCGCCGCGCGGGTCGCTCCGGCCCCGCGGCGTCGGGGGCGGTCGTGGCGCGGTGATAACCTTGACCGTCCGCCTCCGTAGCTCAGGGGATAGAGCGTTGGTTTCCGGTACCAAAGGTCGCAGGTTCGATTCCTGTCGGGGGCACCAGTCGGGACAAGGGATCGCGGGTCATTCAGACCCGCGGTCCCTTACCTCATGGCAACACGGTGGCAACATTTCCTAGAAGCTTTAGGCTTCCGAAGTGATCGAGGCGCCACCGCCGGGGGTAAGAACGAAGCGATTCTCGAGAATCGGTTTCCACTCCTGCGGGTCAGGAGGAACGTCTCCCGCTTCGGGTTCCGTCTCATGTTGACGCGCATGGGAAACAAGGCAAGCGAGCGCGTCGAGACGCCAGTTGGCTCTCACGATCGACAGCACAGCGTCCACTAGCGCTTCTTCGTCCACGGGTTTGCGGTGTCGGGGCGTGTGAAATTCGAGACTCTCGCGCGACCACTGACCCAGGTCTGTCTCATGGAGCAGGTCATGGACGTACCGGTTTCTCTCTTGATAGGCCGCGTAGATGTCGTCGAGAGCTGCTTTGGCTGCGTCCGCGAAATATTCGTCGGCCGGACCGAGTCTTCTCTTGATTTCCCGCACCAGCTCGGCAAAGTTCTGTGGTCCGTCTTTGAGATCTGCAGGATTCGGGCGGTCCTGTAGCCATCCGTGCACGTCTCGAGCGGTGCTTTCCATCGCCACTGCGAGCCTCGCCATGAGACCGATGCGGAACGTCGCCCTCTGATCCGCGGAAAGACTCGTAAGGTCGGGCAGGTAGCTCTCTGCGAGTGTCCCAGGCGGGGCTACGTGGTTCATCCTTGACTCCGTTCCGATTCTCGAGTTCGAGCGGTGTCCAAGGCGGCCGCGACCGCGTCTAGATCATCGTCGCTCGGCATCAACAAGGCTGGCCGCCTGCGGCGCGTTCCCGCCGCGTGATCGAAGAACGCATCCCGAATGCATTCGTGAAGCCGACTCAGCCGGGAGATCTCAGTCCGCGTGCTCGATAAGAATGCTCGCGCCGTTGTGCGGGTGATACGACCATGAGATCGAGTAGCCGTCCCATTCGTCAGTCTGGCGGCCGTCGAGCGCCCGGGTCTGACTGATCTCGGCCTCGATCGCAGCCGGCGCGTCGAGACTATTGAGGACGCACGTCATCTGCGAGTAGGTCGGGCCGTCGTACTTCGTGACCCGGTTCAACTGCACGGCCTCTCCGGAGTCAAGGATCTGTACGGTACTCGAGAACGTGACCCCGCATTTCGTGAGTCGGTCCCGAAACGTGTCCAGGCGCGCCGCCTCGGCGGCTTCCTGTTCCGCAGCGATACGTGCGGCTTCGTCAGCGGCAGCTTGTTGGGCAGCGTGCACGGATACCGGAATGGCGATCGCAACGGCGACGACGAGAACACCAACGCCACCCGCGATCCATGGCCACGCCCGTCGCCTCGGGCGTGGTGGTGACTCGCCGATTCGTGCCTGTGACTCGCTCATCACGCCCCCCATTCTTGAGTCGAGATTAGACCCTATGCTCCAGCTATGACCTGGCAGATATTCGTAGCGTTCGCCGTCCCCGTGCTCGGCCTGCTTGGCTCACTGCTTACGAGCAACCGGGACCCTGGGGAGTACCGTCGACTCAAGCACGCCGCAGAAGCCCTTTCGGCTGTGCCCGCCGAGTCGGCCGCGTTCGATGCCCTCGACAAACTCGTGGCAGTTCAGGCCGAGGGGCTACGAGGACGAGAGACCGTGAGGCTGGCCCGGAATCTCAACGTCTTCAACCTCGTCTTTGCGATCATCCTTGGGGCAGTCGGCGCGCTCACTGCGTTCTGGCTTTGGAACTGGTCCGCCAGCGTCTGGGGTACGCCCGCCTCCTGGCTCGTTGCCCCTGCGTGCGTCCTACTCGCCTTGGTAGTCGCACTCATTGTCGGTGCCGGCTTCTCAACGATTTTCAAGCCGCCCGCGCCGAAGAAACCGCGAACCTCGCCAAGTTGACCCCATCGAAGACCCCGGGGGAAGAGGGTAAGTCGAGGAGCGAAGCGCTGGGCATGGGAGGGGTGGGTGTCCCAGGGGCGGCCTCTTGTACTCCGATTGCGGCGCTACTTCTCGCACACGGTCGTCGCCGGGTGCAGAGGGACAGGCGAACTGGATGCCAGCGTGTTGTCGCATCCAAAGACGTTGCGAGAACGGTCCTCCCTCTCGTAGAAGCCCATCTCGGGAGGCTCGATGGCTCCCGTGAGGGTGATGGCGTTGTCCGCGAAGACGTTTCGGTACCCCCAATCGCGGGTACCGATTTGCGTGGTGGTCGTTCGCATCCCGAACCTCAGCCCGCTGGTGACTGTGTTTTTCATCACGAGATAGTCGTCGCCTTTGACCTGGAGAGCGGCGTAGATGCTTTGTTCGTGCTGGGCGGAGAAGACGATGGTGTTGTTGTAGATGAGGCCTCCGGTTGAGCTCTCTTTGGCTTCGATTCCCTCGGCGGTGACGTTGGTGATGGTGTTCCAGACGACGATGTTTCCGTCGCTGTTGTCCACATCGCACGGGCCGGTGCAGCTGTTGTTGCCTTGGGAGTTGCCGATGTAGATGCCCTCGCCATATCGGCCGTCTTGGAACCATGTCACGCCGTCGCCGGGTATCGTCCCGTCGAGGCCCGTGTCGGAGATCGTGTTTGCGGCGAAGAGGTTGTTACTGGAGTTCTTCTGCGCGTACATGCCGCCTTGTGCAGTGTTCTTGATTCGCAACCCGTAGAAGCGGGAGTCGTCCGTGTATCGCAACTCCACGCCCTTCTGAGCGTTGGTGATGGTGAAGCCATTTACGTGAATGAACGAGCTGTTGTAGACGCGCACTCCGATGTCGCCGTTCATGTTGACAGGGTTTGGGTAGGCCTGAACCACTGCATTGCGAGACCCACAAAGGGAGATCATCTGTGATGCGCTGCCGTGTTTGTGGCTGACGGTCAGTGGGCCATAGACCCCGTCCGAGAGGCGGATCGATGTACCGGGCGTAGCGGCTGCGATCGCAGCGTTCGCGTCCTCCGTGTTCGACACTACGACTGTGGGTGGTGGGCAAGTGGAGACGTCCGCCGAGCGAGGCTGGAGGTACGGCTGCTGGTGCACGACGGTTTGCGATCGCTGCGATTCGGTGCCGCCAAATGAGACGGCAGTCACGTCGTAGGTATAGGTCCGCCCGAACTCGAGTCCTGCGTCGAAGGCCTGGGTGTTTTCGTGCCCTTCGACGGTGAGGACGCGTTCGCGAGGCTGCCCGGACGATGACCTGTATATGTAGTACTTGTTCGCAGCTTCGACTTGCGGCCAGCTCAGCGTGAGCCCCGATCGTTTGGCGTACGGCTCTGAGGCGGACGGAGGGGTTGCCGTGATGGGCCTGCCCTCGATAGCAGAGAAATCGAGGATCTCGAACGAGTCGAGATGAATGCTCTTGGCTGATGCAGTCGACGCATTGGCGTCGGCAGTCCACTCGATACGAAGGGTGTGGGTGCCGAATCCGGTGGGGTCCGAAGCTGTGCTGAGCATCCCTTTTTTGAACTGATTCTCCGCGGCGTATCGGTCGAGAGCGTGTCAAATGGTGTGTGTAAGGGGTGGGTCTCCTTACGAAAGGAATCACACTGTTGGCTATCGACAAGGCGTCGCGTGAAGAGCGGCGTAAGGCCCAGGCTGAGGGTGCTCAGCGTCTGATCGAGTCCGGGATGCTGGATGACTTGTTCGCGAAGATCGACGCCGGCGAGGTTCAGCTCGATGGCGACGGCGGCTTCATTCAGCAGCTGATCAAGACCGGTCTCGAGCGGGGGCTGCAGGCGGAGCTGACCGAGCACGTCGGTTATGAGAAGGGCGACCCCGAAGCGGCGCTGCATCCGAACTCCCGGAATGGGTCGTTTCCGAAGACGGTGGGGACCACGGCGGGCGAGGTCGAGTTGCAGATCCCCCGGGACCGCAACGGCACGTTCACGCCGCGGCTGGTCCCGACCGGGTCGCGACGGTTGTCGCAGTTGGACGAGATGATCGTCTCGCTCTACGCCGGCGGGATGACCGTCCGCGACATCGAGCATCACCTTGTCGCAACCCTCGGCGTCGACCTCAGCCACGAGACGATCTCCAACATCACCGAGGAGATCGCCGACGAGGTCCTGGCCTGGCAGTCACGGCCGCTGGAGGCGTTCTACCCCGTCATCTACCTCGATGCCCTGGTGATCAAGGTCCGTGACGGCGGCCACGTCCGCAACAAGGCCGCGCACATCGCTGTCGGCGTTGATATGGACGGCATCAAGCACGTCCTCGGGATCTGGGTCCAACACGCCGAGGGCGCGAAGTTCTGGGCGTCCGTCTGCGCCGAACTCGCCAACCGTGGTGTCCGCGATGTCCTCATCGTCTGCGTTGACGGGCTCACCGGGTT